>JBJFEV010000037.1:0-11808 GCA_051891155.1 Bacilli bacterium | reverse complement strand
AGATTCCTTATTTATTTTGCTAATTCTTACTTCAATTAAGGTGATAACCTACAATATAGAATTACAGTAAGTTTTGGTTTTCCAATTTTCTTTAAGATTAGATTATATATATCTTTATTATATGTTGTACCACTCCAACAATAATTTGAAACTATATGACGGTCAGTAACAATATTTTGATCTTTGAATTTCTCATAAAGATAGATATTATTTAATCCATAATACCAAGCAGTAAAGTTTCTATTAGGATTGGCATTTACTCTCTTAGCAACTTTCTGATATTGTTTAACCTCATCATCACTATCATCTAGTAAATAATGCAATGGCTTTTCAACAAATATATATCCTAGTTTCTCAGCAAGCAATTTACATGTAGTTGATTTACCAACTCCATCCATACCATCAATTGATATATGGTTCATCCTTGTTTACCTCCTTAAGTTTCATTAATTCTTTTAATGTTCTTGGCTCAAAGTCTATTACATCGACTCCAGCATTATATGCTTTTAAGTTTTTGTAATAGTCTTTCATTAACTTATAAGCATAGCCATTATTTTCGGTTTTATTATGGATATGTCCATAAACTAAAAGTCCATCTCTATTGAACTCCATCCAATCCATAAGTGGATAATGACAAACACAAACTTTATAATCACCATCAATAATTAGATCAATAAACTTGATGGATTCAAATACATTAGATTTCTTAATAGCATCTATCATATCATGGTCATGATTTCCTATAATAAGGTGCTTATGACCTTTTAATTTTTTTAAGATATCTATAGTAGATGGATCATCATCTTTGCCAATATCACCAAGAACATAGACAATGTCTGTATCTTTAACTTTATTATTTCATTTTTTGATAATTATTTCTTTCATTTCATCAAGTGATTCAAATGGTCTCTTACATTTATCAAATATCTTTTGGTCATTAAAATGGGTATCAGAAATATAATATATCATCCGTTAATTCTTCCTCCTATTTTTCTCTTCAGCTTTTTTACCTTTAGTAAAACCATCTAATATTTCTAGATAGCCAGACACTCTTCTAATTCTAGTTATATTCTTTGATTTACATTTAGGACAGAAATCAAATACACCAGTTGTTCCACAATCATTACATACATCTTTAGGGAAATTGAAGCCTAGATAATGTACACCTGCTTCAACTGCTATATTGATATATTCTTCTAGCGATTCTTCATTACCTAGTGGAGCTTCACCAAGTTCGATATATGTAATACATCCACCATTACATATTTCATGGAATAATCCTTCAAGTTGAATCTTCTTATATCCAGGTAGCCTTGAATCAACATCTATATGGAATGAATTTGTATAATAACCTTTTGTAAAAATATCAACATCTGGTTTATATAGATCCTTATCAAAATCAATGAATCTACCACTAATTAATTCGCCTGATGTTGCAAGTAATGAGAAATTAAGTTTATATTCATTCTTTAAGAAATCACAATAATCTCTCATATGCTTTACAAATCCCAAAGTCATAATGTAATTATCCATGTTGGAATAATACTTAGAACCTGTAATAACTTCAATTGCTTCACTTAAACCAATGAATCCTAAAGATAATGTTCCGTGTTTAAAAACTTCTTCTAAGTCACCTTTAAAATCTTCACACCATAAGTGGTATGCACTATTTGTTGGAAAATCATCAGGAGTTCTTTTACAAACTTTATGATATCTATCAAGTAGGATATCTTTTGTAATTCTTGCAACTTCATCCCATTTAGATTTAAGTAAATCAAACTTCTCATCAACTGATAATTCTTTATTATTCTTATCAATTTCTAAAGCTAGTCTAGGAAGGTTAATAGAAATGTTAGTAATATTACCTCTTCCCATAGCACCATCTTCACCATATAAATCAGATACTACTCTTGTTCTACATCCCATCACTGATAATCTTTCAGGATTAGTTTCTTTATCGCCTTTGCAGTCACAAAGTAAATATGTAGGTATCATCTTCTTTGATGAACAAGTTAGAGCTAGTTTTAATAGATCATAATTAGGATCATTTGGTTTATTATTAATTTCATCAACTACTTTAAATACGATATTTGGTTTAAATACCATATCACCCAATTTTAAGAATTTATCAATGACTTCATGAGCAATTAATCTAGCACATTCGTTTTTAGCTAAACCAATATTTAAAGTTACATAATAACTAGTTTGACCCATCCTTGAGTGATTGCCATTGCACCAAAGAATAAGTTCAGCAATTGAATCACTAATTAAGTCTTTATACTTAGTATAATCAACTCCAAGTGTAGAAAGTATTTCAGCTATCTCATTATCGAAATTAGCAAATGCCATACCACCTGATTGTTCATTGCCAAGTTTAGTAAATAAATCTTTGATGAATTCAAATAGATGGATGATTTTTCCTTGTTCACTAAACATTTTAAATTCATCATAAGGAAACTTATTAATGATATCAAATGTTAAGCAATTATAAGTTAAATCATAAGCATCCAAATCATGAATATGAATTGCACCAGTTCTATGTAAATCTGCCCACTCTTTTGGAAGACTATTTAATATCTTGTTTTTATATTCTTTTTCACCTACGTTATATACGTATCCAACATAACTAGTTCTATTAGCAGCATTATCATTATTTAGTTGTTTCATCCTTAGATACCTCCTCAAAGATTTGATTTTCTGAACCTACAAAAGGTTTAATTGTTGTTTTTAATTCTTGAATAAAATTACCAGTCTTTAAATATTTAAGCTTTGAAACAATTTCGGAAGGAACCTCATATCTTGTGTGTCCTGTATATAAAGCTATATCAAAGCCTTCTTCAGCAAGTCTATCAATAAGTTTTACTAATTCATCTTTTTGAACCAACGGTTCACCTCCAGAAATAGTTATTTTCTTATTAAATACTTTTTGCTTTAATTCATTTACTAAGTCATCAATACTTACTTCTTTGCCTTTATTGATGTCCCATGTGGATTTATTTTGACATCCTTTACAACGGATATTGCATCCTTGCATAAATAGTACAGTTCTAATTCCAGGGCCATCAACATGTGAATTATTATATTTAATAGAATTAATACGCATAGCAGTAATCCTCCTTCTTTGAAGATTCTTCTAAGATTTTGAATTTTCTTAATTTATAAGCAACTCTATCTTTTCTTGCTTGTTTATCAAATGCTTGTTTAACATTATGTAGATCAGCAACCATTCTTTCAGCTAGATTAACTATTAGATTTTGTTCTTGTCTTGAATGACATTTTAAATAAGGATCATTATCATTAATCTCTTTTATTTCTAAGAACTCTTCTAATGTAATGCATTTTACATCTAGAATTGCATCCTTATGGTCGTGTTTAACTCTTGGAAATTGTCTTACCTTTTTTGCTGCTTCTTTACCTGATTCAGCTACTACTGCAAATTTAACTGGAATATAGTTTTTTCTACCTACATGTCCACATTTAGCGATTACCATAAAATACTTTTTGAATTCATTTTTCATTGTCTTGTCCTCCAATTTCACTTATAGTTTATCAAGCAATAATTCTTCTCGATAGGACGCCGTTTGCACTACCTCTTTCTTCCCATCAAATCGACGAATTATTAACTTTTACACCTCCATTTTAGTTTGAAATTGGAGTCCTTCATAGGACGCTATTTGCACTACTAATTATCGATGAGTTCGTTACCTTATATTGTAATATATATATATATATATCAAGGTGCCTACGCCAAATTTGGGCATAAAAAAAGAAGCTCCTTATTTAAGAAGCTCCATAAAATCTATTTCTAAAACTTCAGCAATATACATAATAGTTGATAAACTATTAACACCATGTTTAATCCATCTACGGATTACAGAAGGGTCTTGACCCATCCCATCCAATGCAAAAGAAACTTGTGTTTTATACTTAGATTCAGAAATAAATTTTTTAAGATTTTGACCAACCTTAGCTAGTCTTTCATCTATTTGTGTCATATGCAATACCTCCTTTGCGAAGGTATGTTTGTACCAATGCTCCAGAGTATTCTTCTGACACGCTATTATTATATCAAAAAAAGGACCAAATTTCCATCAATTCGGTCCTATTTGTCTAACACTATTTTTAATTTTGTTATAAATAATCTTTCATCTTTTCTTTATATTCTTCATATGGAGCAAGCTTCTTAGCCATAACATCAAATA
This sequence comes from Bacilli bacterium, assembly GCA_051891155.1. Lineage (GTDB taxonomy): Bacteria > Bacillota_I > Bacilli_A > RFN20 > CAG-449 > UBA3210. Next base: position 7,606 of record JBJFEV010000037.1, on the reverse strand, counting down.
TAAGAGTTACAGATTCAGTATTTGACGCATTTCTTCCTGTAAATAGAATGAAATTGCCATACATGCAGAATAAATTTATATAAGCAAAGAAAATACCTATTGTAATACCAGCAAAAGCAAGTTCAAATAATGTAGCTGTAATAGCTATAGCACCTTTAGATTGAATCCAAATAACTATAATATTACATACAACTGCTATATATGAGATTCTTCTAAACCATCTGAATCTCTTTTTTTCTTTGTTTGTATTTCTCCAAGTGCCATCAGCATCTTGTATGAATACAGTATCAGAATGATCTCTTAAATTAGTATCTAACATTCTCTTTTTAGCATTAACTGAATATGAGAACAATATACAAGCAAAGATTAACCATATATTTTCAAACAACGAAAATGTTGAATACATCTTAAATGCAATGCTTGTAAATATGGTTGATAAAATACCAACTATTATTAAAGCAACACATAATACATTAACAATCACTTTAGATTTATTAAACTCATTTATTGGACCAAACCACACATGTTCTTTTCTTGAAGATTTAACAAAGTTTCTTAATAATTCTTGGTCAGATACATGAGGTTGTGGTCTTACATCAACATTTTGCTTAACAGGTTGTTGATTACTAAGTTTATTTAATAAATCAAGAATTTGCTCGTTTTGAGCTTGTGTTGCTGATTGTGAAGCTTCAATAGAATCTAATCTATCAAATACGTTTTGAGGCTTATTTTCCATTCTTTATCGCCTCCAACTTCTTTCGTTCAACAGCTAGCTCTTCATCTGTTATTTCTCTACCATCGATTAATTTGGATGTTCTTCTAGCAATAATTCTATTTTCAACTAAATAATCTTGCATATTGTTAAGCATGTCAATTGTCTTATTAAGTTTCTCTTCCATTGAATTCAACTTAATATCTTTTAATATACTAATTTGAGCTTGTAACTTTTGATTTTGTTCATCAAGATTAAGAAGTTCAATATCCTTAATAGATAATAATGATTTGTATTGTTCTAAGTCTTGTTCTGATAACTTATTAGATTCAATCGAATCCTTAAGTTCATCTCTTAATCTTAAAACCTCTTCTCTATATTCGTTATTTAATCTTTCAGTTTCACCAAAAATAGATGCAAAGTATTCAGCATTATATTCAATTTTAATGCCTTTAATATAATCGATATAGTAATTAATCAAATCATAATAAACTTTAAGATAATTTATCACGCTATCAATTCCTAAAGTTTTCTCTTTCTTATGCTTATGGTCGTTGCATTTCTTAATATAATCAGGAAGCTTATTATATGTGTAATCATCAAGTTTTAATACAACTAGTAAGAAATTCTTAATAGATTCTTCTTTTACTAAGTAGCCACAAGTTCTTGAATCATCATAAGATATGTTGTTTTCATCAAGAATATATTTAATTGTAGCTTCTAAAAGATCCAAGTAAGAATCATAAAAGGAATTGCTTTTAGATTTTATATTTCTTTCTAATGTATTAAATCTTGTTGTAAGTGAATCATTAAAAAATTTCATTTTTTCTTTTCCTCCTTAATTCTATTTAAAATGCTTTTAAAAACTTCTAATTTCTTATACCCTTCGCCTAAGAAGTCTAATGTTTTACAATTGGCAGTCTCGTCAGGCATATTTAAATAATATTCAGAAATGTACGGATTCTCATTAAAATCTTTGTATATGTAGCTAAGAAGCTTTTCAAATAAGAATATGAATTCAGTCTTATTGACACCACCTTTAGAATCGCAGTAATTACATAAGTCTCTAAAAGGTGAATTAACAACATTATCAACCAGATTATCCATTACTTCATTTAATGGCTGTCTACTATATTTTACCGAATTAAAATTAGCATCAAACCAAACAAAATAATAAATTGAATCAATAATTCTAGTTGCATCATTAAAGCCTATAATTTCTTTTGTTTGAGATAGCATTAGAGTGTTAATATATACCAAATCTTCATCAGTTAATACTTTTGGTGTATATATAAATTCATCATCTGGTGCGTATGGTGATAATGGTTCTAAACTATGAGTATATCTATTTTCAGGCACTCCAAACAAGCTCTTATTTTGAATTATAGCTGGCCATATGTCTGGTTCTTCTAGTGTAAATCTTTCACCTTGATTGTTCTTATCTAAAAATGCAACTTGAGCATTGTGATAAAGTCTAAAGAATGGATTAATAGCAACCATACATCTTGTTGAACTTAAGTTATAAATGTTATAGTTTTCAAACATTACGCTACAGCTAGCCATCAATCCACCATATTGATATTTACCGCTCTTTATTTGCTTCAAAATAAAAGACATTTTAGAAATATCAATGCCACCAGTAATCATATGGAATCCTTCATATTCACTGCACATTCCACAATCAGTCAAGATATATTCTTTATCTTTTGGAGTATCCCAAAATGCTATATACGATTCTAAAAATGGCATGGCCCAAGCCAGCATTTCTCTTGTAGCTAGAGGGTTTAATGCAATATCTCTTATATTGTTGGTTTTAGCGAAAACTTTTAAAGTTCTTAAATACAGTTCACTATTAGAGAGATTTAAATCCTTTGTCTTTTTCAAAAAGGAATACTCTCGATACAAATTAATATAATGTTCAGCGTTATGTTCAAAGCTCTTTAAAATGCTGCAAAATTGATCTTCGGATTGTGTTCTAACACTGCAGATTAACATATATCGTTTCAAAGTTTCTAACTCTGTTCTTGTAAGAACGACATCTCCATCAACCAATATCTTATTGTTAAGAATGTTTGAAACTCGACTTTCAATATTAAAATTTACTAGCTTCTCAATCTCTTCATCATAAATGTCATCTTTATAAAAAACTTTGTGAGGTCTTTTACTTTCATCTATTCTACCAGTATGCACATCAAATACATTTATTGCGTTAGAAAAACGCCTAATAATGAATTGTGAAACATAATGATTTTTCATTTTAAGACCTCCTTTCGTTCTTTATTCTAAACTTAGTGTAATCACGACATCTTCATCACCAAGTAAATCAGTTAATTCACTTTTAGATAAATTGATGTGTCCTAATTTCGTATAAGACCAAGTATTAGAATCATAAAATATTACTATTTGATTAGATGAATATAAGACTATATCTCCTGGATTAGTAGTTATTCTAGTATCAGATGATGGCAATGTAGAGCCAATTGATCCTACCTGCTCAAATCCACCATACTTACTCATATTTATAGTTAATCCATTTTTAGCAAGATTCTTCAAAGCTCTTACTGAATCATTGTCAGTCCATATTACATCTACTTCTATATCATTTATTTTTAATGTTAATTCCATATTGGCAGTTTCATCTTCCTTAGTTGTTTGATTATCATCTGATGGAGTTGTAATTGTTGTACTTGGATCATCAGTAGTTGGAGTAGGTGTGCTATTTGATTTACCACAAGATGTTAGTGAAATAAGAGTAATTGCTAGTAATATAGTTAATAATTTCTTCATACTATTACTTAATTTCAAGGCTAGCTATTATTTCATTAGCTAAATCCTTTGTTCTTTCAACTATATTAGATATATACCAAGCACTTTGTGCATATACATATTCATTCAAACTAAGGCCATTATTATATCCAATTTTTTCTCCTTTAGAATCATATCTGTCTTTTTTATCAAAAAACTTTTTATTTCCTAACGATGAGTTATATCCCGTCATTGTTAGATTGCCTATTTTATGTCTATAATCTTTTACCAATGTATAAACTTGTTCGTTCGAATAATCCTTATACTTTACATCACCTTGTTTTATCATTTCGATCCACTCATTAGGAGTATTTGTTGCATCCTTGTTTCCCTCTGGGAGAATATGCTCTATTGTCCATATGTACTTGTCATCCTTTTTCTCCCACAAGTCTATAAACTTCTTCTCGTTTTTATCTTCAAGCTTACACAAAGAACATAGCAAATATCTTGCCATATCTCTATTAGTGTCATATATATCACCATAAAGTATTTCTTTAACTGCTTCATTACTTGATGTTTTATTTTGATACTCATCTAATAGTATTTTACGAACATCCGCAAAATTCTTTTTATCTAATTGATTTATTCTTTCAATTATGTTCATCAATATTTGAGGTAAAGCACCAGTGGAAGGATTATTAGTTAGATTACGTCTAATAAAAAACTTTAATGTTAATTCAAACAAGTCAAGCAATTGAGTATCATCAAAGCCAAAGACGATTTGGTTTCTCAACAGATACAATAATAGCGTAAATGCTGATGTAGCATTGGCATTTCTAAAATTTTTAAAAGTTGTTTTAAATTCTTCAGAAACATCTATTTGAAGCTTTTCTTCACCGGTTAGTAATGAATTATACTTTGCATTTAAAGTTAAAAACTCCATAAAATCTTTTCTATCAACCAAAGAACCGTATATTTTTATAACATTTGATCTTGTTGCTTTGTTTGCAATATCGTACTTTGGATTAGTGGTAAGAGGAAGGCTTAAATTGTTATACTCACTTCTAAAAGCATTATAATTATTTCTTAAAAATTGTTCTTGATTACTCTCGTTTCCAAGAATTTCAATTAAGCTTTCCCAGTTTGAAATACTGTCTTCATCATCAGTTCTACTTAAATATGAGTTTTTAATTAGATCAATAGCTGATAATGCCATTCCTCTATTATTCATAGTTTCAAATAAAATAAAAGCCGTTTGTGCATTATCAACAGAAGCACTAATAAATGTCAATCCACATATTTTATCAAATAATTGAATTGTTTCGTTAACATCAAGCTTATCAACATATTCTTTAAACCAATTATAGTTTTTACTTATTCTTCTGTTACCATAATTGCTTGGTTTTGCAGCAGGGACTTTTATAATTTCACTATTTAATAAATATTCAAAATCCTCTTTGTTCTTTCCTTGCTTTTGTGGAACTAGTCTGGTCTTTTTATCCGACACAATCATTCTTTTTAAACTTGATTTTTTAAAATTAATATCTTCATCATCAACAAAAGCACACATTCTATTATAAATTGCAACTAGCAGTAAATTAAGTGATGTTAACCTTTGTTGTCCATCAATTACTTCATTGGTATTTTCAACCCATATTATTGAACCAATAAAATAATTCGGGTCGTTTTCTTGTATATCATTTAGTAATGCTTCGCAATGTTCTTGTTTCCATGAATATTCTCTTTGATAAATAGGTATTGTATATATCTTGGTTTCATTTGGATTTAAAAACTGTGTAAATGTTGTATCAACTGCATGTATTGCCATATTTCATCACCTAACCCTCTTATACTAACTCCCCATTATGAATGAAAAGTTTTTTGTACTGCCCTGACTTTGTAAATTTTACAAGACCTAGATCTCTTAATTGTTGTAATATTTGTCTAATCTTAGGTTCGATATTATGATTATTTGGATGTTTTAAAGCTACTTCATCTTTATATTTATAGACGTCTTTTAAAACAAAATCATTGATAGGGAGCTTATCTATTATATAGAAAACATCTTTTTGCCAAGAAGACATATTACCAAGAAGTGCTCCAACATCTTCTATGACTAAAGTATTATCACCATTTATTTCTTTGATAACATATTTAGTTGATTCTACATTACTTATTGTTTTCTCGATGTCATCTAATTTTGCATTATCAAACTCACCATACAACTTACTTTCAAACATTTCTAGAAAATCAGTTTCGATTTGATCCATAATTTCATCATTATTATCAATCAAAACCCCATATTCATAGTTATGATACATTCCGTAATAAGTAAGGTTTGCTGATGTAATTAATGCTTTTAATTTATCAAATAAATATATTTTAGCGTGTAAATCTTGATAATTTAAAACAGTAGCTTTATTATCAAGTAACTTTCTTATTGCCGATAAATCCGAGCTTCTTTGAATAAAATTAGAAATATTAGAAGATGTAATTACAGTTAATTTAGAACTACTCTTCTTTTTATTTAATATTTCATATACAGTTTCACTCTTTATATATGGAGCACAGAGAATCATTTCATTATTACAGTTACTAACCAAATTGAAAAAAATATTAGATGTTGGTGTTTTTACTAATTCAATCATTCACTTGTCCTCCTATTTTTCCATAAGTTTTATAAATAATGTAAATCTATCTTCAATAAAAAGTGGGGTTGTTTTCTTAAACATCATAGGTGAAATATTATCTGATAAGGTCATTAAATCAGCAAAAGCCTTTAATGTTTTATATGCATCTTCTTCTTTATTTAAGTTTTTAATAAATGTATATATTTCATGTACTTCATGATGACTCAAAAAATTATATAATCTTGCAACAAATCCACAAACTACATCACATATCTGAATTTCTCTACTATTTGCTGAATCAATGAACTTTACATTCAATTTCTTTTCATATTCAGCATCTAATTCTTCAAGTTGATTAATAATCGATAATTCATTGTCAAAATATTTTAAATCTTCAATTTCTAATGTTCTAGATAAATAGTTATGAAATACACCTTCTGATATAACAAATGATTTATTATCTTCTAAAAATAGCATATTATTTTTATTCTTTTTAGCTTTAATAATTTGTCTTAATAATTCTTTTGTAAAATTATCTGCATCATCGGGATTATACTCATCATAATTACGAGTGTATAAATCAAAGATTTCATTAACAAAATCATTTGCTCTTTCTTTTGGAACATTTGGAAATTCAAAGTTAACTAATATCTCATGCAACGCATCATAATCTTGATATAGAACTTCAGTCATATCACTTTGTAACTCTTTATAATAAAACATTGCTGCGAAATTATTGGCATCATCCTCTTCAATCAACGAATCAAGAATATCAGTAAGTGCAAAATGCATATAATGTAAAATGTCAAAATGAATAAGTATTTTATTATTTAATAAATATTCAAAAAACTTTCTTAAGCGTGATTGACTTATTGCCTCTTCAAATTTGTTCTTTTTAAAAGCAAAAAATGAAAATTTAGCATCTGTAGGAATTTGTCTTGCTCCAACATATTTAAGCAATTCATCAAAATCAATATTTTTATCAACAGCGATTCCACCTAAAACAAAATATAAGTTTTCTAAATCATCATTATTATCTTTGTCTTTTCCGATGATTCCTTTTTTTATATTGTTACTTTCATCAAAATAAAAAATCTTGTTAGTCTTTATTGGTTCAACATTTAACATTTTTAGGTTTTTAGCAAACGAACTCATAATGTCATCAAGTTTAGCCATTAAAACCACCGCCTTTGGATTCTAGGTCAAATAAATCATCACTTTCTATCAGTTCAATTACATCTATTCCTTTAGTTTTAGTTAATTGTAACAATTTATTATATTCTTCTGATGTTTTATCTACCTTACAACCTATATATATTTTTGAAATATTGGTAGGCATTTTATATAAACTCAATTCTTCTAATGTAGATACACCTTCACAATTTTGAGACAAGATGCATCTTACCTCTTCTTCATATTGCCAATCTAAAGATTTAACAATAAATGGTTTAGATATACATCTTATTAGTCCTTTGTCATTAACATCAACTTCTTCGTTTGATAACATATATCCAAGTAC
>JBJFEV010000036.1:0-12133 GCA_051891155.1 Bacilli bacterium | reverse complement strand
ATATTTTTTTCTTTTTCTTTGAGTACAATACCATGCGCTAAATTATTGATTCTTTCTTTAAATAAAGGTAAATTTTCTTTACTTAATGAAAGTCCTCCGGCTTGGGCATGACCTCCATGAGCTAATAATAAATCATCCAATGCATTTAAAGCTTCAGCAATATTAAATCCAATTAAGGAACGGCAACTTCCTTTTAATATACCTTCTTCCCCATAACATAAACAGACACAAGGTTTTTTACATTCCATCAATACTTTTTGTGCTACTAAACCGATAACGCCTTCACAAACATCATCAAAAACTTCGACTATGACATTATCATTTTGGTGATTAGATAAATCTATTTTCTTAAATGCTTGGTCAGTGACTGTCTTTCTTTCTAATACAACATTATTTATATATTGAAGTAGCATATTTTGTTCTTCATTACTAGAGGAAGTTAGATATGTAACCATGCGATTTACTTTAGTATCTTTAATTATTCTTCCTAATGAATTTACTTTAGGAGCAATATTAAAAGAAAAAGTTTTTTCGTTAATTGTTGTAGGATAATCACTCAGTTTCATTAGGGATGAAAATTTATTGTTTTGCAAAGATTTTATACCTAATTTCACAATATTTCTATTATCCAAACGAAGAGGCATCATATCAGATATAGTAGCTAATGAGGCTAAAGTTAATAGATACTCATCAACATATCCAAGTAGCTTATGAGATATCATAAAGGCAACGTAAGCGCCACATTCTGGCAAGTAATCTTTATTTTCTTTTAAAGATGGATGGATGATAGTATAACAAGGAGGTATATCGTTTAAAATTTCATGGTGGTCAGTAAGAATTACATCAATATGGAGATTTTTAGCTTTCTTCAAAGCTTCCATTTGACTAACACCATTATCGACAGTAATGATAAGCTTATATCCTTTTTGAGCGATAATGTCTACCATATTCTCATTAATTCCATATCCATCTTTATAGCGGGATGGTATATAATAACCAACATCATAATTCAACTTTTTAAATGCGAGATATAAGATTGATGTAGCGCTTATTCCATCACAATCATAATCTCCATAAATCATTATTTTTTCATTATTCTTTATCGCTTCTTTAATTCTTGTTACAGCAATATCAATATTTTTAAAAGAAGAAGGATCTTCTAAATCACTAATGTCGATATCCTTTGTTAATTCATAATATTCGTCCATTGATATATTCATTTTTGATATTACTTTTTGCACTAATGAATTCATCGTATCCTCCTTATTTTAATAAAAAAGCTGCATACGCAGCTTTTCAAAATTAATCATTGATTCCAGGAATAATTGATTCTTCTGGTTCATTTGAAGCAGCTCTAGCTTTCTTTGCTCTCTTTTGAAGTTTAGCTTTTGCTTTTTCTGGATCCTTTGGAAGTTTTCTAATTGAGAAATGTTTTTCACTAAATAATAATACTGGAATTAATATATATCTATTTGCTAAAGTAGCAATGATAGAAGCACTAATTACACCGGCATAAGCAACGCGTAAAGTATTTGGTAAAATTGCACATAAGCATACACCAATTAAGGCAGTGATAACAGTAATAATTAAAACTGTATTCATAGAATCTTTCGCGCCATTTAAGATTATTTCTTCTTTTTGTTCGTAAGTAGTAACCTTAACTTTTGATTCACGTTTTAATCTCTTTATTCTATTGAATAATGATACTTGTGATAAAGCGGTGACATATACGACAAGAAGTACGCCTGATAATGCTAGAGAGTTAACAGGGATTCTTGTTGCCGCCATCAAACCGATAGTAATTGCTCCAGTAGGAAGTAAAGTAGCTAAAGAAGCAATACCATAAGTATATTTATATCTAATAGTAAAATATGCGATTGCTAAAGCGGAGAACACAGCAACACAAACAATGCTATTTTCCACTTTATTAGTAGGATCATTAGGAACGCTAGACATAAAGGCAATTTCTGCTGCTTCATCATATTCTTCGGAATTTAATACGCTTTCAATTGCCGCTTTTATACCATCGTCTTCGATTGGATTTTTAGTTGTGATACAAATATAATCTACTTCATCAACTGTATTTTCTTCACCATCGACGACAACATCATAGCCAATGCCAATTTGAATATCTGTTATTTCAATATCAACACCAGATTTTTCAATTAATTCTCTAATCTTTGATTCATCATCTAAAATATCTGTTACTTGGGTAGTAATGTTGATTTTACCACAAGAAGAAAGGTCATTTGTGTAATTGAATGTTTTGACACTTGGTACTAAGAATAATGTAAGCACCACTATTACGGAGACAAGAGATGTAGCCATACCAATAATGAAATTTCTCTTTCCACCTTTTTTAAAGTCTGTATTTTTGAAGAAAGAAAATTTCTTTTGTGATTCATTCTTGCTAACATCAGGAATTAATTCTTCTTTAATAGCAAATACTTTTTTATTCTCTAATCCAATCTTAGAATTAGCCAACCAATACATGCAAATCTTTGTAACTAGCAATGTCACAATTATTGAAAGTAATGAACCAATAATCATAACAACAGGCATCATTCTAATTTCGTTTGTAGCGACATAAGATGAAACGATGCTTATTAATAAACTAATTAATGTTAGGTCAATTGTTGTTGGAAGAGCTTGTCTAAATGCTTCAATATTAGCTTTCGCAGCATTTCTACCTTTATATAATTCATTCTTAAATTTATCTAGATAATTGACTATCATAGTCAAGCTTAATAATCCAGCAGCAATAAAGCCTAAGAATGATAAGGTTGTTAATGTATAACTCATTAAGTTAAATACAAGTAAATCAACAAATAAAGATGAAATGAAAGCGGTGAATCCGGTAAGACCAGCAAGTCCGTATTTTGCTACTAGATAAATAGCAACACCTAAAACCAATACACAAGAAGAAATAATTAAAATTGGTTGAATATATGAACCAGCAGTTGGCTCGATTCTTTCACTATACAATTTAGTCAATTTATATTCATATTCTTCGCCGTTGATAATACGTTCAATTGTATGAGCAGATTCACTAGTTAAATTTTCAGCATTATCAGCAACACCGATAGAAGCGATTTTAACTGTACCTTTATCTTTATCAAAATAATCGACAGGAACAATAGATAAAATCTTATTTCTCATTCTGATTCCATCACTTGTTTCTTCAATACAATCTACATATGAGTCGGTTTCTGCTTTATCCATCCAGACAATCATAATACCTGTAATTTCACTTTCAGATGTATCTTGGTCATGATCTTTCATCCATTTTTCATAAGCAGTTTTCGCATCTGATTGAAGTGTTGTCCAATCATCTAAACTATCAACTTCAACTTCTACATAAGGTGTTGATCCTGCATAATTTACTTTTGCAGTACCTCTTTTGAATCCACATTCTTTTCCTGAGTTATCAAGAGTAGATACAGTGATTGATCCAGTAGATTCAACTGACTTTAATGCATAATTTAAAGATGTTGTATTTTTTGCACCCATTCTAATGCGCACTTGATAATAAGATGCAGTTTCATCTAATTCGGATGAAACAGTGTAGTTTTTAACGCCACTCTTTTCTAATTTCTTATCAACTTGCTTTGTAATTTCAAAAATATCATTCTTATTTTGATCATAATCATCAACACGATATACAATTTCATATCCTCCAGTAATTTCCAAACCGGAATTTACTTTTTCTACTTGAGGTTGTATATCGAATAAGGCGATAGCAAGAACTGTGAAAATAATTACAAGATATCCGAAAAATCGACGCATGTTTCTTTTCCTCCTTTGTTCTAATAAAGCTCTTTTAATACTAAAATTAAGCAAGGAGCTTTCTAATAAGCTTACTATATTTATATATAAATATAAATAAATAAACAATTGCTTTTCTAATATAGCATTTACAAAGATTATTTTCAATAATAAGGAGCAAAATGAAGAAAAAAAATCTATTAGTTGTATTAATTAATATTTTACTCATCGGTCTTTTTGCCAAAGGATTATCTTTTATTTCCAAAATAATTATGACAAGATCTTTTGGATTGGAAGCAATTTCCATCTTTTCCATTGTTAATCCGATGCTTGTTTTAATTCTCACTTTATCAAATCTCTCATTACCGACTGTTATCGCCACTTTAATTAGTAAAAATAAAAGTAAGTGCACTTCTATTATTATAAGTTCATTTTCTATTTGTATTATTTTAAGTTTATCGCTTATGATAATCGTTCATTTCTCTACCCCTTTTATTTCTTCATCATTATTGCATAATGAAAAAGTAATTCCTTCCTTGAACGCATTCATCTTACTCATTCCATTAACTTCAATTTCTTCCATAATCAAAGGATATTTTTTAGGAATAGGTGAAATAAAATTAACTTCTATCGCCCAAGTATTTGAAGAATCAGGTCGCCTATTATTCATTTTAATCGCTATTTATTTATTCAGTAATCAAAGCGATGAATTTAAAGCATCTCTATGCGTCTATTCTTTATGTTTAGGGGAAATATTCCAAATGGGAGCGCATATTATCTTTTCTTCAAATAAAATATACAAAAAAACAAGAAATATTCTGCAAGAATTTACTAAAAAAGAAAATTATCATCTACAAGAAATTATCTCTTTTTCTCTTCCTTTAACAACCGCTCGATTAATCGGTTCTTTAACATATTTTTTTGAGCCGATTATCTTGATGGCCATTTTATTAAGGAAGGGACAAGATACTACTTCTATCACTTTAGAATATGGCTTATTATCATCCTTTATTATGCCTTTATTATTAATGCCTGGATTTTTAAGCACTACATTAAGTAATTATCTATTACCAAAAATGGGTAATTTAATAGGAAAGAACCAGTATTTAAAAGCCAAAAATTTATTTATTAAGATACTAACTATTTCTCTAGTTCTTGGCATTTTTATTAGTTTATTATTTTTCTTGTTTCCAAGTTTCATATTAAATGTTGTCTATTCCATTAATGAAGGAAGCTCTTATTTAAGAACTTTAGCCTTCCCTTTTGTTATTTTTTATCTTGAGTCAATTATTCTTGCTGCCATGAATGCTCTTGGCCTTTCAAAGGAAGCATTCATCTCCACATTTACTTCATCGATATTAAGAATAGTTGCTCTAGTCATTTTCGTAAATAAGATAGGAACATTTGGTGTAGCTTTAGCGACATTAGTTTCGGTATATACCGATGTTATAATGAATCTATTTTTTGTTCTTAGATGCTTTAGGAATTACGAAAAAAGAATCCTTCAAATCCAATGCTAAAAAAATTTCCTTTTCAGAAGTGTAACCACATGAACTTATCTTGCTCATTATATATTCTTTACTGAGATTATACTTTATTACTGCTTCTTCATTAATCTTTCCATCTTGAATTAATGGATCAACTATATTTAAAGAACAATCCTTTTTCTTGATAATGGTTAATGAACCGCTATTTTCTAAAAGAGCATATTCTACTTCACTTGGAGACTGAATATTATTCATCCTTAATTGCAACATTAAATCCGATATATTATATCTTTCCTTACGCATAGCATCCTGATCAATCTCACCTTTGAAAATAATGTATTTTGGTTTTCCTTCCATAAAATTTCTTAATTTTTGTGATTTGAGGGTTATAAATGCAGTTACAACCTGCAAGATTACAATAACAGAAATGGGAATTATACTATGCCATATACTGTTTGAACTATCATTTAAACTTAAAGAAAACAACTCACTAATTACAAAGAAAACTACTATATCAAATGTCGAAATATTACCTATTTCTCTTTTCCCCATAATTTTCATAATAAAAATCAGATAAAAATAACATATCAATGTTTTATATATACATGCAAAAATCTCACTTGGACTCATATCTTTCCTTTTCTTTTTCATATATTCGAATATGAAACAAAAACTCGTCTATTTTAGTATTACCATAATTATTAATTTATTTACTTTCATAATTTTTACTTTGCTATTTTCTCTACTATATAATTTGAAAGTTATACCTTCTTCAGCGTATCAGATAATTAAGAATATAATAATATATGTTTCCTTTTTTCTCTATGGATTTCTATATTCATATCAAGAAAGAAAAAAAGGCCTGTTTAATGGCCTTTTAACATCATTCATTTTTCTTTGTCTATATTTTTCCTTTTGTGAAGTATGCAAAGAAATAATATTTTCATTTTACCTAGTGATTCGTTATTCTATCATAATAACAATTGGTTCTATGCTCGGAGCAATTGTGGGAGATAAAATTAATCCTTCGTAAAAAGATCAATATCGAAATGTTGATAAGCTTTTTCGGTAACCACACGTCCTCTTGGTGTCTTATTTATGAGACCTAATTTTAGTAAGTATGGTTCGTAAACTTCCTCAAGATTATTTACTTCTTCACCTATTGCGGACGCTAATGTGTCTAATCCAACTGGTCCACCATTAAATCTTTTAATTATCGTTTTGATGTAACGACTGTCTATATCATCAAGTCCTAAAGCGTCTATTTTCAATTTAGCTAATGCTTCAGCAGTCAAATTCTCATCGATAAAAGTTGTATCATTATAGGAAGCAAAATCTCTTACTCGACGATAAATACGATTAGCAATACGAGGTGTACCACGAGAACGAATCGCGATCATTCGCGCTGCTTCTTCACTGATATTCATAGAAAAAACACGAGAAGTTCTTTGGACGATTTTAGTCAATTCTTCATCTGAATAATAATCTAGTCTTGACACGATACCAAATCTATCTCGCAAAGGAGAAGATAAATCACCAGGACGTGTTGTAGCGCCGAATAAGGTAAAAGGTTTTAAATCGATAGAAACATTTCTTGCTTCATCATCTTTTCCAATAATTAAAGTCAATGTAAAATCTTCCATCGCTCCATATAAAATTTCTTCGACAACGCGAGGAAGGCGATGAATTTCATCGATGAATAAAATATCTCCTGGTTTTAATGTAGTTAAAATCGCGGCTAAATCGCCAGGTTTTTCTATAGATGGGCCATTGACAATTTTAACATCTCCCCCCATCTCATGACCAACAACATAAGCTAATGTAGTCTTTCCTAATCCAGGAGGACCATAAACTAATATATGGTCTATTGTTTCATTTCTTTTCTTAGCAGCTCCTATAAATATTCGAAGATTTTCTTTTAATTGGCTTTGACCAATATATTCATCTAATGTCAAAGGACGTAATGATATTTCTTCATCACTTTCATTTATATCTTCTAATTCTGGATCAATCAGTCTTTCTTTCTTCATATGCATTCTCCAAATATACTATTTATATTGATGTTATTTTTTAAAATTACTACATTATTTTTAATGCTTCCCTAATATAATCCTCTAATGTTAAATTAGGGTTATTAATTTTATTAAATGCTTCTTCAATTTGCTTTGATTTAAAGCCAAGAGATTCTAAAGCTTCCTTAGCGAGCTCTTGATTTTTATTCAATTTTGATTTTGTTTTAGCATTATCAATTTGTTCTAAAGATAATGTTCCCTTTAAATCTAATAGGATTTGAGCGGCTGCTTTAGCTCCAATTCCATTTAATTTCTTCAATCGTTTTACATCACCAGCACCGATAATATCAATAAATTCATCAAAAGATATATCTTTAAGCGCATTTATCGCGGTTTTTGGACCAATTCCTTTGCAAGATATTAATTTTACAAAAATATCTTTTTCTTTTAAAGAAGAAAATCCGACAAAGTATTCTTCATCTTCTCGAACAACATGATATAAATAAACAATTTTTTGCTCGAAAAGAGGAAAGTCATCCTCATGAATAATATAGACTTGATATCCAACACCAAGCACATCAACTACAATATATGATTGATTTTTTTCTACGATAGTTCCTTTTAAATAATAATACATAACTAAGAATTCAAAATAAATGATAAAACAATAACAAAAAATAAAATGACGACACAACTAATAATGCCAAGATGAACGCTTTTGATTTTATTGTTTTCCATATATATCCTCTCCGCATTAATTATAAAATAACGAAGATAAAATTACCATAGAAATACATTATGTATAAAACAAAATATCTTTAAAATATATGAAATTTCATTATTTTTTCAAAATAATTTCAAAGTTTTACCTAAAATATTTTGTCATCTTTTTACGACAAAATATACATATTAAAAAAATGGATATTACCAAAAGAGGAAATACCCATTGTTTATCATAAATATATTTTATTTATTCGTAATTTTTATCTTTACTTCGGTTGGATTTTGTAAAAGTGAACTCGAAATAGAAATAGTAATCTTATAATCTAAAGAATAACCTGAGTTGAAAGTGAATGATGAAATTGAATCACCATTAATAAATAGATCGGAATTTGATGCATCACGTGGTCCATAAAAATTATTATTTGTTCCTGTTCCAGATAATAATCTAATCAATTTTATTGATTCATCTATTGATGAAGAACAAGTATTAGATGCGGCGATAGAATATCCCGCTGAAGAAGTAACTTTATTTTTATCAAATATGTTTGTATAAACAAAACTATTAGTCTTTCGATTAATATAGATCAAACGCGAATCAATATGATAAATCTTTACCCCATAACGAGTAAACATTTTTGGATAATAACCACAGTATGCTTTCGTGGCATCCAGCTCATTTAATCCTGTCGGAGTATAAAATTCAATCAATAAATACTCGCTAAATGGCGAATAAGAAAACTCATTCAAGGAAGCTGGAATAAGTAAAGAATTACCACCATCTTGAAATGGTTTTAGCACATATTCACCTTCTTCTTTTACTAAAGAAGGAGTAACCCATCCTAATAAATATTTTGAATAAGCATTGTGATCACCAATGTTACAATCCATCATATCTAATCCACCGGCTGGTGATAATTTGGAAGTATCACAATCATAATCATAATAATCATCTAGTCCCATCATATGACCAGTTTCATGAATAAATGTATGTGCATCAACACCAGTGGTAGTACCACTGTACATAAAATGAGATGAAGCCCAGGCATAGCAATTTGCAACTGGAGATAATTTGTTAGGACTACGATTATAATCCCAAAAAGTATATGCCCATAATAAATCCTTGGCTGCTGAAGTAAATCCAGAATATTCTGAAATACTAACTGAGGAAGAATAATATTTATTAGCGTATACGAGCCATACAGCATCGATATATCCATCGCCATCTAAATCAAAATCTTGAATGTCATCATAATTATTCTTATACCAAGAAACAGCATATCTAAGCACATAATATGTTGGATCAGCATATGTCATTTTTGCGACGTTGTTTAAAGATTCATCTATCAAACAAAATGAAGATACTTTTCCGCTGATATGTAGTTGATTATAACTAGACTTTTCATAGAAAGAAGAAACTGACTCCCAGTAATTTGTTTCTGAATCAGTTCCAAAAAAGGTACGTTCTAAATCTTTAATTGTCTCTTCTTCACTCTTTTCTAATCTAGATAAAGGCATATCTGAAAAATAAACTGGAATTACTAAAATTTTAGCATCTCCGGTAGAATTTAGATTTACATATCCTTCGTTTTCATATACATCTTTAAATTTAATGTTGTTACCAGCATCTGAAAATGAATCGCCATCAATAATTGTGTTGCTAGTTGGGTTATCTAAAGATTCCCTATTAGTCGTTTGAACAGAAGATAAAAATTCATTAGCGCCAGAAATAATATTTTTAATAAATGAACATGATGCAAGAGAAATTAAACTTGCGGTAACTAGTCCTAATCTTAATAACAATTTACTCTTTTTATTCATATTTCCTCCTATTCAAAATATTCAAATTCAAAATCACATAAAATTACTTCATCGCCATCTTCGGCACCCATCTCATGTAATTTTTCATCTACACCTAAATTTCGGAGAGTAGATATAAGTTTCATTAATCCCTCATCAGTTGATAAATTGATTAAATGATAAGTTCTTTCAATTCTTTCTCCATAAATTTCAAATTTATGTGCTCCAATCTTTCTGATTTCAAATTCAGGTTTAATATCTAGATGTGCGTCATATACTTTAATTTCTTCATCTTTTTGTTCATATAGTGGAAAAATTGGTGCGTCTTTCAATACTTCTTTAACGCGATACAATAATTCTTTTACACCTTCATGTAAAATAGAACATATTGGATATACTTCATATTTACCAGAAAGTTCTTCTTTAATCTTAAGATATTTTTTTGTTGATTCAGCATCCTCAACCTTAGTACACGCTACAACCATAGGCCTTTTTAAAAGATTAAATCCATATGTGCCAAGTTCATTGTTAATCATATCAAATTCAGATAAAGGATCATCATGAGTCATATCTAGCATATGAATAATAACTCGACATCGTTCTATATGTCTTAAAAATTCTAATCCTAATCCCTTACCTTTAGATGCTCCTTCAATCAAACCTGGTAGATCAGCAACAACCATTGAAGATGTGTCATTGAAACTTACTACCCCTAAATTTGGAGATAAAGTAGTAAAAGGATAATCAGCAATCTCTGGTTTAGCTTGTGAAATTACACTCAGAAATGTTGATTTACCAACGGATGGTAGTCCAACTAATCCGACATCCGCTAAAAGTTTAAGTTCTAATGAGATATCTTTTTGTTCACCTGGAACTCCGTTTTCAGCAACGCGTGGGGCACGATTTGTAGAAGAACGGAAGCAGAAATTTCCTCTTCCACCTCTTCCCCCTTTCGCGGCTCTAAACATTTGTCCTTCTTGCGATAAATCAGCTAAAAATAAATGTTCAGGTTCTTGAAATATAACTGTACCAACTGGAACTGGAAGGATAATATCTTCCGCAGCTCTTCCGTACATTTTTTTCTTATATCCCTTTTCACCATCTTCAGCAACAATTTTATGGATATGTTTATATTTAATTAAAGTAGAAGCGTCATTTACAGCCTTAAAATAGATGGAACCACCTCTTCCACCATTTCCTCCATCAGGTCCTCCACGTTCGACAAATTTTTCTATCCAAAAAGAGATACATCCATCTCCCCCTTTTCCTGCTTTTAATGTCATCTTTGCTTTATCTATAAACATAAAATCACGCTCCTAATATTTTTACATTTATGATATTAGTATAATATCAAATCTTAAAAAATAAAATATATTATTTTTTAATATAATATTTAGTCGTATAAAAAAAGTACCTAAATACTAGGTACTTTCAGTCAACTAAAATCTACTCTGCTTCAGTTACTGGGTAAACAGATGCCTTAGTTCTCTTTTTACCCCAGCGTTCAAACTTAACAATACCATCACATGTCGCAAAGATTGTATCATCTCCGCCTCTCATAGTATTAACGCCTGGATAAATTCTTGTGCCACGTTGACGATAGATAATTGAACCTGCTTTGCAGAATTGTCCATCAGCTAATTTAGCACCTAAACGTTTAGATTCAGAATCACGTCCGTTTTTTGTGGAACCGACACCTTTTTTGGAAGCAAATAATTGAATATTTAATTGGAACTTCATAATAAGTGCACCTTCTTTCGTTTATTTAATTTTGATATTTTTGGGAAACTTTTCTTCAATTGTACTTAATTGAGTTATCATTGTATCTAGAACAATCTTAGAATAACAATCTTCTTTATTAAGTACTACCTTAGCGTATCCTTCTTCTAAGTAACACTCACTAATATCATCATCGCGTAGTGCGTTGAATCCACCAGTGATAATTGAAGAAACTCCAGCACAGATTAAATCTTTGCCGAAGACATCAGAATTCGCATGACCTTTACATTCAAAGCCAATAATAGAATTCCTTTGTTTAATAAGATTTACATATATCATGATTATGCGTTAATAGTTTCAACTGTTAAACATGTATATGGTTGGCGATGACCTTGTTTTCTACGGTAGTTAGCTTTGCTCTTATATTTAAATACTAAAATCTTCTTTTCTTTGCCTTGTTTTTCAACTTTAGCAGTTACAGAAGCTCCAGCAACATATGGAGTACCTACCTTTGCAGAGTTATCATCACTAACAAGTAAAACTTTATCAAAAGTATAAACTGAACCAGCTTCTACGTCTAATTTTTCAACATAGATTTCACTACCAAGGTCAACATAATATTGCTTTCCT
>JBJFEV010000035.1:0-12219 GCA_051891155.1 Bacilli bacterium | reverse complement strand
CCATGGTGATTTGATGTCGCGTATGACTAATGATGTGGATAACATTTCTCAAGCTGTATCACAATCAATATCTTCCTTAATTTCAGGAATACTTACTATCTTAGGTTGTTTAGCTATAATGTTATTCTATTCTCCATTATTAACTCTAGTTGCTTTATCTTCTTTAGTATTGACACTCATATTTACTAAGTTTATGTCAAAATATATGCGTCCATTATTTTCTAAACAACAAAAAGTATTAGGTGTACTTAATACTTCCACTGAAGAGATGGTTACAGGTTGTAAAACAGTAATTGCATATAATAGACAAGAACAAGCCATCAAAGAATTTAACGAATCTTCTAATCAATTAACAAGAATTGGTATTAAAGCTCAAATCCTTGGTGGTTCAATGGGACCTGTTATGAACTTTATCAGCAATTTTGGCTATTTCATTGTCACATTATGTGGAGCACTATTCATTATGAATGGTATCGGTAATACTCTTCTTGGTGAACCTTTAACTATCGCTATTGTTATTATGTTCTTATCCACTACCAAACAATTCACTCGTCCAATCAATGAGATTGCTCAACTATATTCTTCATTGATGAATGCTTTTGCCGGAGCGGAACGTGTGTTTGCAATTTTAGATGAAAAAGAAGAATCTTTCGAAAAGAAAATTGACTTCAATGTTGATACTATCAAAGGAACAATTGATTTTGAACACGTCAACTTCTCTTATGTAAAAGGAAAACCAGTTCTAAAAGATTTTAATATCGATATTCGTGCTGGTCATAAAATTGCTCTTGTAGGAGCAACAGGATCAGGAAAAACGACAATTGTTAACTTATTATTAAATTTCTATGATATCGATTCCGGTGAAATAAAAGTAGATAATATCAACATTAAAGATATATCGAAAAAAGAATTAAGAAATGCCATTTCGATCGTTCTCCAAGATCCAGTACTCTTCCATGATACAATTGAAAATAATATCCGTTATGGAAATGAAAATGCAAGCGAAGAAGATATTGATAATGCGTTAAAATTTGCTAACTGTTCATCTTTTATTAGGCAGCTTCCTGATGGAAAAAATACAATTTTAAATGAAGGTGCAACAAATATTTCCCAAGGCCAAAGACAACTTTTAACAATCGCTCGTGCAGTGTTAGCTAATCCAAAAATATTAATTCTTGATGAAGCTACCTCCTCAGTTGATACACGTACAGAAAAGAAAATTCAAAACGCAATGGATAAACTTATGGAAAATAGAACTTCCATCATTATTGCTCACCGTTTATCCACAATTCAAGATGCTGATTTAATTCTTGTCTTAGATCAAGGTCATATCGTCGAACAAGGTAACCATAAAGAATTAATTGCGTTAGATGGCGTATATAATCGTCTATATCAAACACAATTTAAAGGTATCCAAATATAAAAAAATGCCATTTTGTTTATCAAAATGGTTTTTTTTTGCAATCAAATATTCTTTTTCATTAATTCACTACTTTTATACTTAATAGTAAATCAGTTATTTCTTAAAGATATCAATAATTTTTGAAAAGAAAAAAATAATTAGTAACTATTACTAATTATTTATGTTCTCTTTCGATTCCATTTTCATCTAAGAATGAAATAAACGCTAATTCATCATATGATAATAAATATTTCTTTATCGATTCAAAATCATCATTTCCATCAAAACCAATTTCATCTTTAATAGCGGCTATTAAATGATAGAAATTAGGCGCATCAAATTCATAAACAGAATTAAATAAATTCATAAATGATATCGTCGCAGATTCTATCTCATATTCACTATTAAGAATAAGAGTTAAAAACAATGAGTAAGTTATATTTTTTCTAACGCGAAATTTGTTACTTTCAGAATCCTTAACTTCTTCTAATTCATTTGCAATATGAGAATATTTTTTTCCTTCTTGATAATTACCACTAAATAATTCTCTATCAATTTTCCAGTTAATCATTTCCCAAAGCTCCTTTACATCATCGTCCAAATGACTCTATTTTTTAATTTACCATTATAGGACTTAATTACTTGTGTAAGTTTCCATTCTTTAGACTCTATATCATCAAATAAACAATAATTACCAGTATGAAGATAGTCGATAATATAATAATATCCCCAAGTCGTTGATTGAATAATATATTCCTTATTTTTCTTGATATTATAGACCGAATAGGATGCATCTTCTTCTAAGCAAAATTCTTGAATCGAACAAACAGTTTGATTATTAATTAATTTTTGATATTTCTTATCAATTTCATTTTTTAAGGTATAATCGATTTTTCCAGGTCGTAATTCTTCAATATCTATATCGCTTGTTTTAAATAAAGAAGCATTTAAACGATTGTATTCAATAACTTTATTATGAGAATAAGTAATTTCCTCAAATGTTTCCATATCAAAATATGAATTATACATAGAAAAATAATATATTTTTCCTTCATTAGTCATAATTTTATCAACTAAATCTTCATCATATCTTTCTGCTTGAGTCGCATGTATTTTATCTTCTTTTAAAAAATCGATTTTAAAAGTGCAGTAAAAATAATCATTAATATCTAGTTCTTTGGCAAATGCGTTAGATGTACCAGACACTAGGTAGTGCGAGCATTCAACACATTCGGAAATGGGTTTGCTCATCGGAAAACCATCTTTAATTGACTTTACATTTAATTGAAGAGGACAAAAACATACAAACTTTATACCATCAGTTCCTAAAAGAACATACTTTTTATCAAATAGGACATTTGAATCATCATGCATATCTTTTCCTCCTTATTTCTTGTTTATTATAATACGAAAACCACTAATATTAAACAAAATATTCACTAATTTTATGTATTTGTTACTTATCTTACTATTTTTTTAGTATATCGAGTGTATGTGAGCTTGCTCCAATCATCTCCATCTTATCACTGATTTTTAAACAATATTCTTTAAATAATGAAAATGTTTCTTCATCCATTGCATTGATGACTGGACGCATATAATCAGTAGGACCATCTACTCCGATGAGTTTAATTCTTGTAAGTTTAGTTTTAGAAAGAAGATTATTTATATAAGAAACAGTAACTGGTTCATAAAGATCATCTTCATTATGAGTACATACAAATTCTTTATTTAATTTACCATTTTCCAACGATTCTTTTATGTGATTATCTTTAAATCCATATGAGATAATACAATAATCATTCATATAATAAGCGACTAATATTACTCCTCCTTCTTTAGTAATTCTCGAAGCTTCTTCTAGGGCCTTTAATTGTTTTTCTTCCCCATGAAGATGATACAATGGTCCAAACACTAATGTTACGTCAAATGAATTATCCGCTAACATAGAAAGAGATGTAGCATCACCAAGATATGATTTCAATTTTACATTTTCTTTTTTTACTTTAGCTTTTAGTACCCCTAAATTACATTTGCAATATTCAACTGCTGTAACATCATATCCTTCTTTAGCAAGAGCTATTGAATAACGTCCTGTTCCTGCTCCAATATCAGCAATTTTAGCCCCTTCAAATAAATAATCATGTATATATTTGTATGTAACAAAGAACTCTACTTGTCCATGTCGAGATAGTAGACGTTTATCCTCATTAAATTTGTTATAATAACTTTCTAAATCTGCCATAATTCACCTACTAATACTAACCTCATCACCCATAATACTTTATTTTGACATAATTTTAAAGTTTTTTAGAAAAGCCCAAACATTTTAGTAAAATACTCATACTATATAGTGTAGTAAGAAATCCTCCTTAAACTCCTCCACAAAAAAATGGGCATCTCAGCCCATTTTTCATTTTTCTAAAATGTCTTCCATGACAATCTTTTGTTCTTTTAGACCACATTTTTTATAAAATTCATACGCATTTTTGTTAAATGCCCAAACATTAAGTGTAATATTATAGCAACCTATTGATTTAGCGTATTCTTTTATAAAGTTGTATAAAGAAGTGCCTACTCCTTTACCTCTACTTAATTTATCAACGCAAAGATCATCGATATACAATGTTTTTATTTGGCACAATGATGGATTATTTACTTTTTGAATTATTGTAAAAACATAACCCTCTATAACTTGCTCATTTTCATAAACAAAAATAGGTTTATTTTCATTTTGAAGCAATTCCTCTAATTCACTTTTAGTATATTTCTTACTTCCTTTTACAAATAAATCTTCCCGTCCATCACTATGAACTTTATGGACTTGTAAAAGAAGCTCACTTATTCTATCTATATCTTCTAATGATGCTCTTCTTATCATTTTACTTCCTTCTTTTAAAAAAATAAAAAACTCGTTTAGGAACTATAAAATCACCTAACGAGTTTTCAAAAAATTACTTAATTAAGCTTAAAATCTTACCATTTAGAATAATGCAAACAACGTCGCAAATATTTAAAATTACATAACCAACACCAGTGATTGCGATGATTAAGCGAACAATTGCAGCAACACCTTTTCCTTGTGTTAATCTAACAATAATACCTAAAATTCCACCGAATAATAAAGCTAAAATAACACTTATAATTTTTGGTAAGCCAAAGTAATCATTTGATTTTTTTGCCATATTTATTTATCTCCTTTTCCTAATTATACATTGACATAGTAAATAAAATAAAGTGTTTTTATTTATTTATAATTTTTTTTACATTATTGATGATAATTCTTTTTTATCATTGTAAAACAAATGAAATATAGGCAGGTTCATGATCGCTATATGCAAATCCATCCACACCTTTTTTCCTTGTTTGGTTTGAATATTCTTATGAGTTTTAATTTCAATATTGGAAGAGACGATAAAGCCATCAACCACACATGTAAATGTTTTACCTTCTTCCCATTCTATATCATTGTTTCTACAGGTAGGATAATTATCTGATGCGACGATAGAATATCCATCGATGAATTCACTTTTACCATCACTAGAAAAGAAATAAGAAACCCAATCAGGTGTTCTTTTAGTTTCACCAAATGGTTTGTTTTCATTTGTATATGAAAACTCTGGGTTATATGTTAATAAATCATGATTAAAGTCTCCCCCAACAATAACATAATCACCTTTTTGTTGACAATCGTAAAGGAATGAATTTAATTCTTCTAATTGTTTAGCTCTAATCTTTCCCCCTTTATCATAAGCCGACATATGAGAATTGACGATATGAAGTGTTTTCCCTTCCTCAACTTCATAAGTTGTATCGACAAAACAACGATCTAAATCAAACAATTTCGATAATGAAGAAGAAATAGTATATTCATATCTTTGAGCACTTTTCATTTGAAATTTTGATAATGTAGCAAGACCGGCATTAGATTTTCCGTGCATATCATATATAGGATATGGTAGATATGCTGAATGAAAATTGACACCAAAAGTCCAATCGTAATTGATAAAAGCATCAGTAATCATCTTATTTTCATCGACGTGATATGAGCGTGTTGATGACGTATCAACTTCTTGAAATAAAGCAAAATCAACATCTAAAGAAGTGATAGTATTGATGGCTCCATTGACATTAAATAAGACGTCATCTTTGCTTCTTGCTTTTGAATAAAAACCACATGTAGCTCTTCCATTCTCATCATAACCAGTATCAAGAAAGAAAGTAAAATCTTGCGAGTATGCTCCAAATCCAATATTGTATGTTGTCATTGAATATTCTTGTCCCTTTTTCACAATCTCATTAGAACTTCTATTATTGACTTCTAATTCTTGATTGCCTATTCGGGAATATGAAAGCACTATATAACCAACATAACCTCCCGCTCCTAACACCAATGCTCCCACTAAAGAAGCGATAACAATAAGAGATATTTTAAATCCTTTTTTCATAATTTTCACCTATTTTTATTATACAATATAATCGCTCACTATAATAAGATTATTTTTATAGCATAGATAAATTTAAAAGTAACCCCTTTCTTATTTTTTCTTTACTTTATCTTTTGTATAATGAAGGAAAGAGGTAATATATGAGAATCATTTTAGAAGAACAGATCAAAGATGAAGTCGCAAAACTTTGTATCGATGCGTGCACATATATTAATAAAGATGTATTAAAGGCCCTTGAAATATGCAGTCAAAAAGAAGAAGGACTTAGCAAAAACATCATTGAACAAATAATTGAAAATGATCATTTAGCAAGTCAAGAAAATATTCCTATGTGTCAAGATACAGGAATTTGTGTTGTTTTTGTCGAGCTTGGAAACGAAGTTTACATTAAAGGTGATTTAAATAAAGCGATTAATGAAGGAGTAGCTAAAGGTTATCAAGAAGGATATTTACGTAAATCTGTCGTTTCTAGTCCCTTAAATCGTATTAATACCAAAAATAATACACCTGCAATTATCCATATTGAAACTAATTTAAGTGATAAATTAAAAATTACAATTTGTCCCAAAGGAGCAGGTAGTGAAAATATGTCGCAAGTAAGAATGCTGACACCTGCACAAGGAAGACAAGGAATTATCGATTTTGTTATACAAACAGTACAAGAAGCGGGAGGAAGAGCTTGCCCTCCTCTTATCGTTGGCGTAGGGATCGGTGGTAATATTGAAAAATGTGCTGAAATAGCCAAAAAATCATTATTAAGAGATCTCAATGATGAATCCGATGATGAAGATGCGCGCCTTTTAGAAAAAGAACTATTAGAAAAAATTAATTCTTTAAATATTGGTCCGATGGGATTAGGAGGAAAAACTACTGCGCTTGCGGTAAAAGTAAATCTTTATCCATGCCATATCGCTTCTTTACCAGTATGTGTTAATCTTCAATGTCATGCTTCAAGACATAAGGAGGTAATCCTATAATGAAAATATTTTTTCCGCAAGATAAAGAAAAACTATCATCGATAAAAGCTGGTGATGTCATTGAATTTTATGGCACGATTTATACAGCTCGTGATAGCGCTCATCAACGTCTATTAAATATGATAAATAATAATGAAAAATTACCATTGGATTTTTCTTCATCATTCATTTATTATGCAGGTCCTACACCCACAAAGCCAGGTAAAATAATTGGCTCAATTGGACCTACTACTTCTTCTAGGATGGATGTTTATGCTCCTATGATGAAAAAATTGAATGTTATTGGAACAATTGGAAAAGGGCCACGTAACGATGAATGCACTACCTTTTATAAAGATAATCACATACTTTATTTCATCGCTACGGGAGGATGTGGTGCCTTGCTTTCAAAATCGGTAATTGAAGCCGAAGAAATTGCTTTTTTTGACTTAGGTCCAGAATCAATTAAAAGATTAAAAGTTGAAGGTTTTAAAATGATATGTGCTATCGATTATTGGGGAAACAATATATTTGGAGGTAACAAGTAATGGATTTAAGAGAAGAATCATTAAGATTACATGCTGATAATAAAGGAAAATTAGAAATTAAATCAAAAGTAAAAATCGAAAATCAAAAAGATTTATCATTAGCTTATACTCCAGGAGTAGCTTATGTTTGTAAGGAAATCGAAAAGAATCCACTAGAAGCATACACATATACCTCTAAAGGTAATATGGTAGCGGTAATTACAGATGGATCTGCCGTTTTAGGACTAGGAAATATTGGTCCAACAGCTGCTATACCAGTGATGGAGGGAAAATCGATATTATTAAAAGAACTTGCTGGAGTTGATTCATTCCCTCTTTGCCTTAATACGCAAGATGTAGAAGAAATAATTAAAACATGCAAATATTTAGAGCCTACTTTAGGCGCTATTAATCTTGAAGATATTTCTGCACCTAGATGCGTCACCATTGAAAGACGTCTTATCGAAGAAATGAATATACCTGTCTTTCATGATGATCAACATGGAACGAGTATTATAGTTGCAGCGGCATTTTTAAATATTGCTCGCTTAACTAAAAGAGATTTATCGAAAATGAGAGTTGTTTTATCAGGAACCGGTGCTGCTGGTTCAATGGTAGCAAGAATGCTTAAAAAAATTGGAATTGGCGAGATTAACGCCTTTAATATCAACGGAGTTGTTGACATTAATAAATATGATTCATATGATTTTTTAATCAAAGAATTATTAGATGATCAAATTTTTACCACTCCCAAAGAACATGATAATACTTTAGCGTCCTTATTAGTTAACGCTGATGCTTTCATCGGAGTCAGTGCTCCAAATCTAGTGAGCAAAGATAACGTTAAAACTATGGCGGAAAATCCTATTATTTTTGCTTTAGCTAACCCTAATCCAGAAATATCATACGAAGACGCAAAAGAAGCTGGCGCCTATATAGTAGGATCAGGTAGAAGCGATTATCCAAACCAAATCAATAATGTATTAGCTTTCCCTGGTATCTTTAAAGGTGCTCTTTCAGTCCAAGCATCAAAAATAAATGAAGAGATGAAACTAGCCGCTGCCAAAGCGATTGCTTACATAATCAAGGATGAAGAATTATCTCCTGATTACATCGTTCCATCTGCTTTTGATAAACGTGTTGTTGAAAATGTGGCAAAAGAAGTCGCTTTAGCCGCGAAAGCAACAGGCGTAAATAGAATATAAAAAATAAAGTCTAGAGTAATATATACCCAGTGAGTAAAATAGTTTTTACTATCCATTTCACTGGGTATTTTTTTATTTACTTATAGACTTTTATTTTTTTATTTAAGAAAACTTGCAATCGTAGAAATTACTTTATTAATGTCTAATGGCTTAGATAAATGCTCATTCATACCAGCATCTTTTACTCTTTGTACATCTTCTTGGAATGCATCAGCAGTCATTGCTATGATTGGAATGGACCAAGCATCAACACGATCTAAAGAACGAATTTGTTTAGTTGCTTCAATTCCATCCATATTTGGCATACGAAGGTCCATCAAAATACATTGGAAATAATTGATTTCTGATTTAACAAATTTATCAAAGCAAATCTTTCCATCTTCAGCTTCTTCAATGATGATGTCGTACTCTTCCAAAAGAGTTTTCGCAATTTCTCTATTTAATTCATTATCTTCAGCAAGAAGAACTCTTATTCCTTTTATCTTTGATTGAATTTCTTCAATATCTAATTCATTTTTATTTTCAAGAAGAGGTTCATCATCTATTTCAAAAGGTATAGTAAATGTAAAGGTAGAACCAATATTTAGCTTACTTTTTAGGGAAATTGTTCCGTTCATCTTTTCAACTAATTTTTTGACGATAGACATACCAAGGCCTGTTCCTTTGTATTTAGTTCTTGCTCCACCATTTTCTTGAGTGAATGGATCAAAGATTATTTTTTGGAACTCATCAGACATTCCTAAGCCTGTATCCGCTACTTTAAATATATAATTAGAATGAGTTGAATCAATGCTAACTTCTTTTACCGAAATAACTATAGAACCATTTTCTTTATTATATTTAATCGCGTTGGTTAAAAGATTGCTTAATATTTGTTTAATATGAATTGGGCTACCGAAAATATGCTCATTTTTTACATCAAACTTAACTTCTACTGTAATGTTATTTTCAATTGCTTGTTCATGAATCAAAGCAATGTTATCTTTTACTAAATTAATAATTGAAAGCGAAACATGTTCAAGTACGGTCTTTCCAGATTCTATCTTATTCATATCTAGAACATCATTGATTAAACTCAACAATTGAACAGAAGACATTTCAATTTTATTTATACAATCTTTGAGCACATCATTTAGTTCTTGTTTTTTTGCAATAGCGGTTAACCCCATAATCGCATTCATCGGTGTTCTTATATCATGTGACATTGTAGATAAGAATTCTGTCTTAGCTTTATTAGCTTCATTAGCTTGATAGAGAGCATTTTTTAAATCTTCTTCATGCTTTAGTTCTTTCTTTTGTACTTCAGTAACATTTGAATGATAACCTCTACATAATACTCCATGAGTGAAAGAATAATCTCTCCATCCTCCACATCTCATATATGTTTCTCCTAAAGTAGGATGATTCCATCGATAAATAACTTCGCCTTTTCCTTCTTCCACTAATTGACGATTATACTCACCAAATTTGTTTAAATCTTCTTTAACTAATCTCTTATTAAATTCAATATAACATTCTTCTGGAGATATATTTTTATCAAAACCAAGAATTTCTTTCATATTATCATCGCATATCAATTTAGTATCTTGTCCTAAGACTACTTCTAATGACCAAAGTCCAGTAGAAGCACCTTGTAAAGTTTTTTCAATTTGATTTTGATATAGTGATAAATCTTTATAGGCTTTATCAATATCTTTTAAAGAATCTAATTCTTTCTTCTTATATTCATTTATTATCACTCTATAATTGTAAGCTTCAGCAATTAGTATAAAGATAGTAGCTAAGACAGTAGTCATATTTTGAACTGCTATTTGAGAGAAAATTATTTCCAGAATAGTACTGATCAATAAACATAAGAAATAACCGCATAGCATATTGAAAATAACTTTTTGGAGTCTTTTCCTATATTGAAAGAAAACAGATAAAGCTATCAATAATGATGCGAAAACAATGATTTGTGAAATAAACCATAATTTGCCTCTTGCATAATTATTTGCATCATCATATGTAAAAATCCAACCAAAGAATTGTCCAATTATCAAAAATAGAATACCAAATAAGGAAATACCATAAACAACATATACACGTAAAATATTTTTTTCATCATCTTTTTTTACTAATTTCCATATATAAGTCATAAACAAACCAATATATATAAAATTAAATAAGAAAACAAAGAAGGAAGATATTCTTGCCATATAAAAGCAAAAATCATTATCATTACCTCTTGTTAAAAAGGAAATAGCATCAAAAAACATTACTGCAGTGCAATTTAACATTAATAAAATTTTGACATATCTGTTTTTATCATTCTTCTCTTTCATCAATAAGAGAAATAAGAAGCCGATAATAGAGCATATTGCTCCACAAAATTCTATTGCAGCATTGAATGTAATAGGATCCATAATCTTCACTCCTTCTAGGGTAATTATAAATAATTTACCTACCGAAAACTAATTAAGTCACTATTTGTAAAATAAATGGCATAAATAGATAATAAATAAATTCTAATCATTTTATATAAATATATATTTTTTTGTTGACATACTATGTAACGCATAGTATATTAGTACCGTAAATACTACGCATTACATAGTATTTGAGGTGAAATATGAATATTCAACTAAAAAAAGGAATTGTTGAAGTGTGTGTTCTTGCTACAATTAGAAAGGAACCATCCTATGGATATAAGATAATATCTGATATCTCTGAAATCATTGAAATATCAGAAT
Organism: Bacilli bacterium; assembly: GCA_051891155.1. Classification (GTDB taxonomy): domain Bacteria; phylum Bacillota_I; class Bacilli_A; order RFN20; family CAG-449; genus UBA3210. The sequence continues at coordinate 949 of JBJFEV010000035.1, read as the reverse complement.
CAACACTTTACCCTATTCTACGTAGATTAGAATCACAACATCTATTAGAAACATTCAACAAAGAAACAAATGGAAGAACAAGAAAATATTATAAAATAACCTCCTTTGGTCTAAAACGGATTGATGAATTCCTCCTTGAATGGGGAGAAATTGAAATGGTTATTAAATTTATAAAGGAGCACAAATAATGAATAAAAAAGATTTTTTAAATGAGTTATCTTCACGTCTTAATAGTCTTTCGAAAAATGAAAAAGATGACTTAATTCAATACTATGATGAACTTATAGAAGATAGAAAAGAAAGAACAGATCAAACTGAAGAAGAAATAATTTCTTCTCTTGGTTCAATCGATGATATTGTAAGAAAAACAACTGGTATCAAAAATGAAAAAATAATTATAGACGATCCTGAAATTGTCAATCCAACTAATTCAACGATAAAAAAGGACTCAAAAAAGAAAGCAAATGACAATAATACAATTATAAAGATTATCCTAATTGCTGTAACTTTTCCACTTTGGATTGGACTACTTGTAGGTTTTATCGGTGTTGTAATTGGATTATCAGTTGCTAGTGTGGGAATAGGAATAGGCGGTATTGCATGTATAGTAAGAAGTTTCTTTGTACTTGCAGATAGTTTCGGTGATTTTATACTTCATTTAGGTATCGGTAGCATTCTAGTAGGTTTATGCTTAATTATTATCCCATCATTAATTAAATTATTTGTTTTCTTATTTAATGAAACCAAATCATTTATAGAAAAAACATTATAATAAGGAGGACGATTAATATGAAAATTAAAAAGTTTTTAATCGCAGGTTCTATTTTTCTAATAATAGGGATTATATTAACTATAATTTCTGTCTCTTATGTGGGCATCAACGAATCATCTTATGAAAAAAAATTAGTGCTTAGTGAAAACACATACGAAACAACAGATATTACAAAAT
>JBJFEV010000034.1:0-12235 GCA_051891155.1 Bacilli bacterium | reverse complement strand
AGACTTCCAAAAAGAGGATTCAACCACTATGGTAGAGTTGAATTTTCTGTTGTTAACGTTTGCGATTTAAACAAATTTGAAGATGGTACAGTTGTAAATCCAGCTTTATTAGTTAAAGAAGGATTAATCCCTTCAAATTATGCAAAGGTTAAAGTATTAGGAAATGGTGAATTAACTAAGAAGTTAACTGTTACTGCTAACCAATTTTCAAAGAGCGCTGAAGAAGCAATCAAAGCAGTCGGTGGTACAACTGAGGTAATCTAATATGAAGAAATTGGTTGCCATGCTCAAAAACAAGGATATTCGTGATCGTATCTTATTCACATTAATGATGTTATTCGTTTTTAGATTAGGTGCGTCTATCACAGTCCCTGGAGTCACAATTTCAAAAGATGCAATGGATACAACCAGCGTCTTAAGTATGATGAATTTGTTAGGTGGAGGTGCTTTGCAAAACTTCTCAGTATTTGCATTAGGTGTTTCTCCTTACATTACTTCATCTATTATTATCGAACTTCTTTCAAAAGACGTTCTTCCAGCCTTGACCGAGCTTTCTAAAGAAGGTCAATCTGGTAGAAAGAAAATTGAAATGGCAACACGTTACTTAACTCTTGTTCTTGGAGCGGTTCAAGCATATGGAGTTATCGTAACAATGCATAATTCAGAATATATTTCTTTTTCTGAAACTTTAAATTTCTGGGTTTATGCAAAACTTGTTTTATACTTAATGGCAGGATCTATGTTAGTTATGTGGATGGCTGACCAAATTACAGAAAAAGGTATTGGAAATGGTGTATCAATGATTATCTTTGCCGGTATCGTTGCTTCTCTTCCAAGCCAAATTTATACAGCTATTTATTATTTCTTTACATCAGAATTTGTTACTGAAGAATCAAGAATTATTCAAGGTGCAATTAAACTTGCATTATATTTAGTGACAATGGTGGCAATTGTTATCTTTGTTACTTATGTTGAAAAATCAGTAAGAAAAATTCCGGTATTACATTCAGGAACAGGTGGAGCACTTAACTCTAAAGTTAACAATACTTCATTCCTACCAATTAAAATAAACTCAGCTGGTGTTATTCCAGTTATCTTCGCTAGCTCCATTATGATGGCGCCAGCAGTAATCGTAAGCTTTGTGGTAGAAAATTATTCGAATAATGAAACAATTACCAATATTTTGAATATATTTACTCCATCAGCTTTAACAAAAATGCCATGGTTCGACGGATCAACTTGGTATATGCCTTGGGGCTTAATCATTTATGTTATATTGACATTTGCATTTAGCTTCTTCTATTCCAATTTGACTATCTCACCAGAAACTTTAGCGGAAGATTTCCAAAAGAACGGAAGTTATATTCCAGGTATTAGACAAGGAAATCCAACTGCTCGTTATGTTAAAAAGGTTTTAAATAGAGTTACTTTCTTGGGTGCTTGTGCATTAACATTTATCGCTGTTATTCCAGTAGCTTTAACTCTATTAAATGTTGTACCTTCATCCTTATCATTAGGAGGTACAGGATTGATCATCGTTGTCGGTGTTGCTCTTGAAACAGTTCAACAACTTGATGGACTTCTTGCAAGTAATCAACACGCTAATGTGGTTTAATCTATAAAAAAGGAGAATCAAATATGAATATTATTCTTATGGGTCCACCTGGTGCAGGTAAGGGCACTCAATCTGAAAAAATCTTAGCAAAGTACGATATTCCTCATATCTCCACTGGTGATATGTTTAGAGAGGCTATCAAAAACCAAACTAAATTAGGAATGGAAGCACAAAGCTATATCAATTCAGGAAAATTAGTTCCTGATGAAGTTACAATCGGTTTAGTTAAAGAAAGATTATCTCAACCAGATTGTGCAAAAGGATATCTTCTCGATGGTTTCCCAAGAACTATCCCTCAAGCAGAGGCTTTAGAGAAGTTATCACAAGAAATCTCACGTCCAGTAGAAATTGTAGTTAATATTACCGCTGATAAAGATGTATTAGTGGAAAGAATTTCTCAAAGAAGAGTATGCCCATCATGTGGTAATTCATATCACCTAACTTTCAAAAAACCACAAGTAGATGGTATTTGTGATGGTTGTGGAGCATCTCTAATTCAAAGAAAAGACGACACAATTGAAAGCTTAAACGTAAGATTGGATGCTTATGAAAACCAAACAAAGCCATTAGTTGATTTCTATTCAAATAAAGGCTTATGCAAAGAAGTAGATGGTCTTCAAAGCATTGATGATGTATTCAAAAACATTCAAGATATTCTTGATGAGGTAAAATAATGATCGTTATCAAATCTAGTAGAGAGATCGCTTTGATGAAAGAAGCGGGAAAAATTCTAGCTAATGTATTTGATATTTTAGAACCATTATGTGTTCCAGGTACTACAACGAAACACCTTTCCGAAGTTGCGGAAAAGGTGATTCGTGATGCCGGAGCAATTCCGGCTGAAAAAGGATATTATGGCTACCCAGCAGCAATTTGTGCTTCTATAAATGAGGTGGTCGTTCATGGTATCCCTGGAAACCGTAAACTCAAGGATGGCGACATTATATCTTGTGATATCGTTGTCCAATATCAAGGATATATGGCTGATGCATGTCGAACTTTTAAGGTCGGTAATGTCAGCTTGGAAGCTGAAAGATTAGTTAAAGTAACCGAGGAGTGCTTCTTCAAAGCAATGGAGTATGCTCGCCCTGGCAATCACGTTGGTGACTTATCTGCGGCAATACAAAAGCACGCAGAAGAAGCTGGATATTCCGTAACACGTGATTATACAGGACACGGCTTAGGAAAAGAAATGCATGAAGATCCAAGCGTTCCTAATTATGGCCTTCCTGGTAAAGGACCAAAATTGGTCGAAGGAATGACGATAGCGGTTGAACCAATTGTTCTTCAAGGCAGAAAAGAGACAAGAGTATTACCTGATGGTTGGACAGCAGTTACTATTGATGGTAAATTAGCAGCCCATTATGAAAACTCAATCGTAATTACTAAAGATGGTTACGAAATTCTCACTATGAAATAATGCGAACTAGGAGGAAAAGTTAAGAATGGCAAGAGAAGACGTCATTGAAGTTGAGGCGGTAGTTGTTGAAACTTTACCTAATGCAATGTTTAGAGTAAAGCTTGAAAACGGCGTAGTAATTCTCGCCCACGTTTCTGGTAAAATCCGCATGAATTACATTCGCATCTTACCAGGTGATAGAGTTACTGTAGAAATATCGCCATATGATTTAACACGTGGTAGAATAACATTTAGATACAAATAGTATCGACTAGAAAAACTAGTATTTAGGAGGAAATATTTATGAAAGTAAGACCTTCAGTAAAACCAATTTGTGACAAATGCAAGGTTATCCGTAGAAAAGGCCGCGTTATGGTTATCTGCGTTAATCCTAAGCACAAACAAAGACAAGGTTAATTTAGGAGGATATTGAAAATGGCACGTATTGTAGGTGTTGATATACCTAATGATAAGCAAGTAGCTTATTCATTAACATATATCTTTGGTATTGGATTATCAACAAGTAAGAAAGTTTTAGCAGCTTGTGATGTTGATCCAACTATCAGAGTTAAAGATTTAACAGATGAACAATTAACAAAAATCAGAAATGAAGTTTCAAAAATTAAAACTGAAGGTGACTTAAGAAGAGAAATTGCTCTTAATATTAAGCGCTTATCAGAAATTGGTTGCTACCGTGGTTTAAGACATAGACATGGTTTACCAGTCCGTGGTCAAAGAACTAAGACTAATGCTCGTACACGTAAAGGACCAAGAAAAACAATTGCTAACAAGAAAGTAGCAACAAAGTAGGAAAGTGAGGATATAGACTTATGGCAAAATCAAATAACACAGCAGCACGTAAGAAGAAAATTAAAAGATCTTTCACTAAAGGTGTAGCACACATTCATTCTACATTTAATAATACAATCGTTACAATTACAGATGAAGCAGGTAACGCAATCGCTTGGTCAAGTGCTGGTGCACTAGGCTACAAAGGCGCAAAGAAAGCAACTCCATTTGCTGCACAAATGGCCGCTGAAGCTTGTGCAAAAGTAGCTGTTGATCAAGGATTAAAATTCGTTGACGTAGATGTTAAAGGACCAGGACCAGGTCGTGAATCAGCTTTAAGAAGCTTACAAGCAGCTGGATTACAAGTTCAAACAATTACAGATACAACACCAATTCCACACAACGGTTGCCGCCCACCAAAGCGTCCACGTGGTTAGTCGTGTGTTAATACTAACGAGAAAAGTATATATTTTACAAACTTTTAACCAAAGCCAGGGAGGAACGCTATGAAAAAATTTGAAAAACCAGAATTTAAGATCGCAACTTTTGATACAAAAACTAATTATGGACATTTCGTAATTGAACCACTCGAAAGAGGATTTGGTATGACTTTAGGTAATGCTTTAAGAAGAGTTCTTCTTTCATCTTTACCAGGAACAAGTGTCTATGCAATTGAAGTAGAAGGTGCTCGTCATGAATTCTCATCTTTGGATGGAGTAGAAGAAGATGTAACAGCAATCGTTTTAAATCTTAAAAACTTAGTTATTAAGAGTGACGATGAAATCGAATCAAGCTATAAATTATCTTTATATGTAGATTCTCCAAAAACTGTATTAGCTTCTGATATTTCATGTCCAACAGGCGTCGAAATAGTTAACGGTAATTTAGAAATTGCTCATGTTAACGAAGGTGGTAAATTATGCATGACAATCTACTGCAAAACAGGTAGAGGTTATGTTACATCTGAAGGAAATAAAGATGCTGATTTCCCAATTGGTATGATTCCTACAGATTCTAATTATTCACCAATTACAAAATGTTCTTACACTGTAGATTCAACTCGTGTAGGCCATAACAGCAATTATGATAAACTCGATTTAGAAGTTTGGACAAATGGCTCTATGGAACCTCATCGCGCAGTTGCATTAGCTGCAAAAATTTTAGTTACTCACTTCCAATTATTTGCTGAATTAGATGATACAGCAAAGAGTATTGAAGTCTTAGCAGAAACAGTTGAAGAACCAAAGAATAAATATCAAGATATGACAGTTGAAGAATTAGACTTATCTTGCCGTTCATTAAATTGCTTAAGAAGAGCAAATATCGCTACAGTTATGGAATTAACACAAAAGACTGAAGAAGATATGATGAAAGTAAGAAATCTTGGTAAGAAATCATTAAAAGAAGTTAAAGAAAAATTGATTGCAATTGGTCTTGGCTTCAGAGAATATGAATAGGGAGGAACCTTTATATGAAGACTCAAGGACGTAAAAATGTTCATGGTAAAGGCGGCGTTAGATTTAAAGCTGCTTATACAAAATCAAAATATGAATCAATGTTAAGAACATTAGTCACAGACTTAATCGTAAAAGAATCTGTTACTTGCACATTATCAACAGCAAGAGATTTATCAGCTTTAGCGGATAAATTAGTTACTCTTGGTAAAAGAGGAGATTTACATGCTCGTAGATTAGCTGCTGCACAAATTCGCAATAATGTTATGGCTGATGAAAAGAACAATGTTACTGCATTACAAAAATTATTTAATACTTTAGCTCCAAGTTATAAAGATCGCAATGGTGGCTATACAAAAGTATTAAAAACTCAAAATAGACGCGGTGACAATGCTCCAATGGCAATTGTTACTTTCGTTAAATAAGAGATTATGAGAAAATAAAAACTGCATCATTCGATGTAGTTTTTTTATTCTGTCTCAATCCTTTTATCAAATAGTTGGATATCAAAATAAGTAAAGAGAATTATTACTGACCAACATATAAGCAACAAAACAATATATCTTAAATTCATGTCAGTAATAGGTAATAAAAATAATACTATAATTCCAAAAGTTCCTAATAAGACAATAATATAAAATAAAAAGAAAAATAAATAATTAAATTTCTTAAAGTGAAAAGAAAATGATAAAAAGGATGAAAATATTGAGAATATAATAATTGTTTCTAAGATAAAAAAATATGATAAAAGATTAAGTATATAAGTAAAATCTATTTGCTCTATGAGAAATAAAGAATACAAATTTTGATATTCTATATTGATTAGTGCAAAAATGCTTAATCCCATAAATGAAATAATTACGTGAGAAAGCAAAAGAATAAATGACCAAATTGAAATAGAAGAAAAACAAGTAATAAATAAATTCTTCTTTTCTATTGGAAGAAGCAACATATTTCTTCCTTGAGGAGAAATGATATTTTTCTTGATAAATAAATGAATCAAACAACCAAAAATTAATATATAAATACAAAGTGAAAGATTATATATTTTATATAAATAAGAAAATATATTTGATGAATTATAATATAAAGAAAAACTGCTTTCATTTACTAAAGGTGGAATTGAAGCAATAAGAGGCATAACGAATCCAAGAATTAGCATAGTAACTAATCCATAAAGAAAATATGGAATAAATAAACCTAATTCATAGTTTAGGAGTTTTTTAATCATTTGTAATAACCTCCTTAAAGTAAAGAGAAATGGATTTATCGTGTTCTTTAATAAGTTGTTGTCTTTGAGCCACTAAAACAACTTTTCCTTTGTCAAGAAAGATAACTGAATCGCATGAATCTTCAATATCTTCTACTAAAGAAGAAGTAATAATGATCAATGCATCCTTTGAACAAGTTTCAAATATAGTGGAGAAAATAAATTCGCGTATATCAACAGGAAGTTCTTCATTTTTAAAAGGCTCGTCAAGAAGATAAATCTTACTTTCTCTTGATAAGGTTAAACATAGCATCAATAATTTTTTATTTCTAGAATTTAAATCTTGATATAACGAGTCGAAAGAAATATGAAATTTTGATAGAAGACTTGTAATAATTATTTGATTAAAATCCTTATAAAAATCAGCATAAAAGTTAACAATAGATTTGACGCTACTCTTTTTAGGGAAATTATTATCTTCACAAAAATATGAGCAATAGCGTCTTGTTTCTTTGGAAAGAGGTTTTCCAAAAATATATACATCTCCTTGAAAAGAAGGTATTAATGAAGCAAGAATTTTTAATAATGTGGATTTTCCAGAACCATCATGACCAAAAATACCTACCACTTGGGAAGTATGAATATCTAATGAAATATTGTTTAAACTAGGCTCTTTTTTATCATAGTATTTCTTGGTTAAATTACGAATTGTTATAGTGTTTTCCATAGATTCATACTCCTAGACATGAATAAATTATATATTAATGCTTATTTTATTACAAATGTCTTATCTAATTTGTTTTAATTATATTTATAATTAGAGTCAAAATTTGTATAATATTTGAAGGAGGATTTGGATATGGATACAAAAAGAAAAGATTATATTTCTTGGGATGAATATTTTATGGGAGTGGCTCTTCTATCTGCTTCAAGAAGTAAGGATCCTTCGACTCAAGTAGGAGCTTGTATCGCATCAAGTCAAAATAAAGTTGTATCGATGGGATATAATGGAATGCCAATTGGTTGTAATGATGATATTATGCCATGGTCTAGAAGTGAGGAGAATGAACTTGATAATAAATATCTTTATGTATGCCATGCTGAATTTAATGCTATTTTAAATACGGTTGCCTCTTTAGAAGGATGTAGAATATATGTGTCTTTATTTCCTTGCAATGAATGTGCGAAAGCAATTATTCAATCACATATTAAAGAAGTTATTTATTTAGATGATAAATATCATGATTCTATAACTGCGACCGCTTCAAGAAAGCTATTTGATATCGCTGGAATTAAATATCGTAAATATGAAGGAAGAAGACCTTCAATTAGTTTTGGAAAATTTTAGGAGTTTACAATGAGTAATAAAAAAAACAATAATATCGAGAAAAGAAAAAGTGTTTTAGTAAAAAGGTTCGTTATTTTATTTGTTGTTTTTACTATGGGAGTAATTTGGATTTTTTCAATTCTTGCCACTAATAATGTTCTTCAAAAAGGTACTCCTAGAATTATTACTTTAGTATGTTTTATTGCTATTTCTCTTATTTATTGGACAGTATTTTATATTCTTTTAAGAAGACAAGATCAGAGGAAGGATAACTAAATGGAAGCTTTAAATATTAAGGATTTATCATTTAGATATGATAGTAAAAGTATTATTTTTAAAAACTTATCTTTAATTCTAGAAGAAGGAGAATATGTCTCAATTATTGGACATAATGGTTCTGGTAAATCAACGCTTGCAAAGCTTATTATTGGATTAATTGAACCTCAAGCAGGATTTATTTCTATTTTTGGAGAAGAATTGGATTGTTCTAAGCCTAATTTTTATGAATTAAAGAAAAAGGTAGGAATTGTCTTTCAAAATCCGGATAATCAGTTTATAGGAACAACTGTGCAAGACGATATTGCTTTTGGACTTGAAAATCATTGTGTACCTCATGAAGAGATGGAAGGAATAATTAGGGAATACGCTACTGAAGTAGGAATGATCGATTATTTAGATAAAGAACCTTCTTCTTTGTCAGGTGGACAAAAACAACGTGTTGCTATCGCTGGTGTGTTAGCAATGAAACCAGATATTATTATCATGGATGAATCGACAGCAATGTTAGATCCAAAAGGCAAAAGGGAAATAAGAGAATTAACTTCTAAAATAAGAAAATTAAATCCAAAATTAACAATTTTAAGTATTACTCATGATATTGAAGAAGCTTATTCTTCTGATCGTGTAGTTGTATTAAATAAGGGGGAGATCGTATATAACGATACTCCTAGTAATGTTTTTTTACATCAAAAAGAATTAGAAAGTATGAACTTGGATGTTCCTTTTACTTATCGTTTAAAAGATGAATTGAATAAATTAGGTATTGAATTAACTAGTTCAACTTTGGAAGGTATGGTGAATGAATTATGCCAATAAAATTTTCGAATGTATTTTATACATATTCACCTAAATCACCTTTAGCTTTTGCGGCATTAAAAGATATAAATATTACAGTCAATGATCATTCTTTTACTGCATTAATTGGACAAACTGGTTCAGGTAAATCAACTCTTGTCCAACATATTAATGGATTGCTCCGTCAAAATGAAGGAACAATCGATGTCAATGGATTTATTTTAGAAGCGGGAAAAAAGAATAAAAAGATAAAGGAATTAAGAAAGAATGTGGGACTTGTTTTTCAGTTTCCAGAATATCAATTATTTGAAGAAACTGTTTTAAAGGATGTCATGTTTGGCCCTAAAAATTTTGGTGTTAACGAAAAGGAAGCACGTGAATCCGCTGCTGACGCATTAAGTAAAGTTAGTATTGATAAATCGCTATGGGATAAATCTCCTTTTGAATTATCAGGAGGACAAAGACGAAGAGTGGCTATCGCTGGTATTATTGCTTTGCACCCACAAGTATTAATTCTTGATGAACCTACCGCCGGTTTAGATCCACAAGGCGCTAAAGAAATTATGGAATTATTTAAAATGATTCATATGAGTGGGACAACAATAATTATGGTATCTCATGATATGAATAATGTTTTAGAATATTGTAGCGATGTTATCGTAATGAAAGAAGGAAATGTTGTTAAAGTGTCAACCCCAATTGAATTATTTAAAGATGATGATACTATTTCTTCAATCGGCATCGAGGAACCTATGGTTATTTCTTTTGCTAAAAAATTGATACAAAAAGGATTAAATATTCCTTTGGATGAAGTTAAAAATGAAGAGACTTTAGCATTACTAATAAAGAAGGGTAGGGAAGCACTATGACCAACTTTACTCTTGGAAAATATGTTCCATATAACTCAATTATTCATCGTTTAGATGCACGAGTTAAGATATTATCGATGATTATTTTTATGGTGATGATTTTCTTTAAATTTGCTTCTATTCCTATGAATTTCATTATGTATGGAATTATGTTTATTTTTATGTACATTATTATGCGTATTGCTCATATACGTTTATCTAGTTTGTTTAATCAAATGAAGCCTTTATGGATAATGATGTTATTCTTATTTATTATTAACATTTTGATGCCTCAATCTAAAGATGGTAGTTATTTTGAATTATGGAAAGGATTTAAAATTTATTACATTTCCATAATTAATACGCTTTATATCGTATTCCGTTTAATTATTATGCTATCGCTCACTTTAGTATTGACCTCTTCCACGAAACCTCTAGAGTTAACCGGGGCTTTAGAATGGTATATGACACCTTTAAAAGTCATTCACTTTCCGGTTCATGAGATCGCTATGACGATTTCATTAGCATTAAGATTTATTCCAACTTTACTTGAAGAAACTGATCGTATTATGAAGGCTCAATCTTCTCGTGGCGTTGATTTTGAACACGGTAAATTTAAAGAAAAAATAAATGCAGTAGTATCTTTAATTGTTCCTTTATTTATCTCTGCATTTCAAAGAAGCGATGAACTAGCTAATGCTATGGAAGCAAGAGGCTATGATCCAAGCGCAAAAAGAACTCGTTATCGAATTAGCAAATGGAAGGTTAAAGATACAATTACTTTATTAGTAACATTCATCTTTTTAGCTGGTACGATTTGTCTTAAGACATATAATATCGATCTGTTTGCTTTAATAATGAATCTATGCGTTTAAAAGGAGTTATATCATATAAAGGAACAAATTTTTATGGATATCAAATCCAAAAAGATATTGCACAAAGAAGCGTGCAAAAAGAGATTCAAGATGTTTTAAAAAGAATCTTTAATAGTGAAATTAAAATATATTCATCAGGAAGAACAGATAGAGGAGTACATGCTCTTAATCAAGTTGTTCATTTTGATATCGATAGAGAAGTGGATGCTTATAAACTTAAACATAGTTTAAATTGTTTACTACCATCTGATATTCATTTTATTTCACTTGAGATTGTGGATGAAACGTTTCATGCTCGCTTTTCATGCACAAGAAAAGAATATCGCTATGTTATAAATTTGGGAGAATACATGCCAATAACTAATGATATTATGTATAATTATTGCTTTTCTTTGAATTTAGATAAAATCAAAGAAGCAATGAAGTTATTTGTTGGAAAACATAATTTCATTAATTTTTGTGCAAATGATGATGGCGACTATGAAAGAGAAATATATTCTTTTACATTAGAGGAAAAAGAAGATATTATTATTTTTAAAATCCAAGGTAATGGCTTTAGAAGATACATGGTAAGAATGATTATAGGAACGCTTATTGAAATTGGTAAAGATAAATTAGAGTTAAGTGAATTGAAAAATTTAATTGATGGAAAAAATTATAATCGAGTATCTTTTAAAGTACCAAGCGAAGGTTTATACTTATATAAAGTATATTATGAGGAAAAAGGGGGAAAAGGGGAATATGAGGACGATTAAACACAACTATCACACTCATACATACAGATGCGATCACGCTGATGGAACCGATGAAGAATATGTTTTATCAGCGATTGAAAATGGCATCGAAGAATTAGGTTTTTCAGATCACATCATGCTTCCTGATCACTCTCAAATTGGTATCAGAGGGGAGTATGAAACTTTAGATAATTATATTGAATCAATCAATTTTTTAAAAGAAAAATATAAAGATAAAATTAAGATACATATCGGGCTAGAAGCTGAAGCGATGCATTATTATTTTCCTTATTTTCGTCACTTATTAGATAGTGGAAAAATTGAATATTTAATATGTGGTAATCATTGTGAAGTTGCAGGAAATCACCTCAAATTCTTTTTTTCAAGCAAAACTACTAAGAAGGATGTTAAAAAGTATACGATATCACTTATTGAAGGAATGAAGACAGGATTATTTACTTATGTAGCTCATCCTGATTACTTTATGGGATCGTATAATGAATGGAATCATTTCACAAAAAAAATGTCTAAAAAGATTATAAAAACATCATTAAAGAAAGATGTCCCTTTAGAATTTAATTTTGGAGGAGTTAGATGTAAAGAAAGATTCTTTGATAAAGAGTATCGCCTTCCTTATCCATATGATAAATTCTGGCTTTTAGTAAAAAAAATGGGGGCAAAAGTAATTCTTGGATATGATGCCCATAACCCAAATGATTTTTGTTATGAAGTTAATAAACAAGGATTTGATATGATTGAAGAATTAGGACTAAATCCTATTGAAAAATTAGATTTGTAAGAATTATGATTTGTTTTTGTAGATTTATTGTACATAATAATACAAATTTTTTGTTAAGTGACATGCTCCCACCACTTATAGAAGTGGGGGGCTTCTCGCTCAAGGATTCTT
>JBJFEV010000033.1:0-12600 GCA_051891155.1 Bacilli bacterium | reverse complement strand
GAAGATGTGAGTAACAAGAGATAGTTGGAAAAAAGAAAGTGGTCAACGGATAAAGAAGATTCTTCACTCTAACCCCTTTTTGCCAAACAAATAAGGCATTAAACAAGTCCTTAAAGCTTCGGAAAATATCGGTTAATTTAAATGATTTAAAACTAGCAAGCAAAGCTTTTAGTACAGTTTGTAAATTAGATAAATATGTTGCCGATTGAACACGAGAATTAGTTTGAACAGAAATAAAGGCAGGAACAAGAATGATGCTTGACATAATAATAGCTATAGCAAAAGCAGCTACACCATACCCCATCACTTCTAACTTTTCTCTTTTAGTATAAGTAGGTAAATATTGAAAAAAACGGAATAAGGCATACATAACACCACAGAAACAAAAAGAAATAAAGAAGAAAAAGTTTGTTAAAGCGGTAATAAATAGAGCCATTATGAGATATGTAGGTCGTCTTTCTCTAATAATCTTTTCAATTCCTATTAGCATTATTGGCATTAAAACCGCTATTTCTAAGAAATGGTTAAACCAAAAATAGAAGAATGCCCATCCCGAAAAAGCATAGGCAGTAGCAACCATTTTAGAAGTTTCTTGTTTGACATTAAAAACATCTAAGAGTTTTTTCATAAATAAACCAGCAAGAACTAGTTTAGTTATCATTAAAAAAGCTTGTACTTGTGGAATCCAACTACGTGGGAATAATAAAGTAGGCAAGAAAAATATATTAAAAAGATAATAGAAAGAATTGGCACCAATATTATTAACTCCTAACATTCCAGATTCATCCCATAATGGGAATGTTCCAGTTTTAATCGCAGTCCACCAATCATCATAACCATTGTAATAAAAAGGTATTTCTTGCAATACAAAATCTCCTGATAAAGGGATAGTCAAATAATTATTTATGAGAGTATATCCTACCATAAGAAAAGCGACAAAATATAAAAATAGAACGAAAGAAACATCTTTATAATGATAAAATTTTAAAAAATATTTTTTCACTACGCCAAAGTGCTTATCTGTCCATAGACCAAATGCTTTTTGAAAATCCTTTAATTTTAAAATAATTTTATTCATGGTCTTTCTCCTTTATTTATGATAAGTTTCATTCCCCATAATTTTAAAAGCACGATATATTTGTTCCAAAATAATAATTCGTGTCATTTGATGAGTAAATGTCATTTCTGATAATTTCAATTTAAAGTTAGCTCTATTTCTTATGTCATTAGATAATCCTAATGAACCACCTATTACAAAAGTAATATTTCCTTGACCAAAGGAGATAAGTTCATCCATCTTGGCAGCAAAAGAGAGAGACGACATCTCTTTGCCATGTAAATCTAGTAAAAAAACATATTCGTTTGGCTTGATAGCTTTCAATAGATTTTCGCCTTCTTTAATAAGAATATTTTCTTCTTCTTTTAAAGAAGCATTATCTTTAATCTTCATCTCATCAACTTCCACGATATAAATAGAGGCATAACGACTCAATCGTTTTACATATTCTTCTACTTCATCTTTATGGAATTTTTCTTTCAACTTGCCTACCACTACAAGTTTTATATTTATCATATTCCTTCCCTTTCATAATCTAGGCTTCCCCCTGAAACAGTATCAACTTGAGAAGCACAACGAAGCAATATATGATCTAATTTTACATGTTTATCCAAAAATACTTTACGACATTCTTGTAAAGCTAATTCGGGTGTATTTGCTTCTTTAGATAAATGAGCTAAAACAATTTCTTTAGTTTTTGGTCCCACAAAATAAGTCAAATAATTTGCAGCATCAACATTTGATAAATGTCCCCTATCACCTAAGATTCGATCAATCAATTGGCGAGAACGAGGGAGTGATAACTCCATTCGCACATTATGATTGCTTTCAAATATATAATAAGTAGCATTTACCACTAGTTCACAAACACGATCGTAAATATATCCAGTGTCTGTAATATATACTAACGTTTCTTCCTCATCTTTAATAATGAATCCAAGAGAAGAAGGTGCATCATGTGAAGTAGGAATACATTGGATTTCAAAACCACCTATATGATATGTTTCATAAGGAATTAAATAATTAGACATAGGAACATCATATGTTCTTTGACTACAATAAATATTTTCTCTATCAAACGATGAAGCTATTCCTGAAATATGATCACTATGATTATGTGTAACAAGTAAAGCCTTTACTTCGTCAAGGGAAGACCCGACTTCACTTAATTTCTTTTTTAGTTTTCGATTTGAAATACCGCAATCTATAATAATTGCTCTGCCTTTCGATGTGATTAAAGTACAATTCCCCGCTGAACCAGATTCAAAAACATGAAATCTCATTACATATCCTCCAATCCTGGATTAACTTTACTTTCAACAAATTTACCAATATTCTTATAGAATGTTAAATTGACTTGTCCAACTTTACCATTTCTGTTCTTAGCAATATATAATGTAGTCTCAGAATAATCGCCAAAAGGTTCATCGTTAGTTTGATTGACATTTTCTTTATTAGCAGATTGATTTTGATAATCTTTACGATAAATAAAGATAACTTGATCAGCATCTTGTTCAATGGAACCTGAGTCACGTAAGTCTGATAATTTTGGTGTATGATCAGTTCTATTTTCTGAAGCACGCGATAATTGACATAGACACACAATAGGTATTTCTAGTTCTCTTGCTAAGGCTTTTAAAGAACGAGAAATCTCGGCAACTTCTTGTTGACGTGAAGCATCATCTTTCCCCATCCTATTAGTGGTAATTAAACCTAAATAGTCAATAAAGATACAGCATAGATCAGGGTGTGCTGCTTTCAATTTTTGTGATTTTGTTCTGATGTCTGATAGTTTTGCTGCGGATGTATCATCAATATAAATTTGTGTTTTCTTAATATCGTTAACTCCTTCATCAAGAGCAATCCAATCACCATCACTTAATTTACCTATAGCTAAATTCATCGAATTAACTTGGGAACGAGTAGCAAGAAGTCTAGTTACAATTGCATCTGCCGCCATTTCCAATGAAAAATAAGCAACTGGTTTTCCAGTTTCCTTCGCCGCTGAATAAGCAAAAGAAATAGATAAAGCAGTTTTTCCAACTGATGGACGAGCTGCAAGAATAATAAGAGATCCTTTTTGCCATCCTTGCGTATATTTATCTAATGTTTCAAAGCCAGTAGGTACGCCTGTACAATACTTGCCTTCTCCATGTGTCTTAATTAATTTAATTTTATTAGTTACTTCATCAACTACTTCACCAGTTGTTTTAAAAGAACCAATTCTTCTAGCCGTAGTGATATCTAAAATCTTCTTTTCGCATTCAGCGATATAATGTGATACGTCATCAAATACTATATCAACAAATCCATTTATACACTTTTGCATCGTTAAAATAAAACGACGTGATAAAGCTAAATCTTTAACAATATCTCTATGGTGCATCGCCACTTTATCACCAATATATAATTCTTGAACTAGATATAGATATTCCACTCCTCCCACTGAATCTAACACTTTCATATTAGCGTCTAATTCGTTAACAATTGAGGAAATATCTACAGGCATTCCTTTATTGAAGAGATTGTATATCGCTCTAAAAATGTATCGGTGATTTTGATTTTTTTCGTAAAAATCTTCTTCGTCTAATGTATTTAATATATCTGTACGAGCAGTATCAGAAGAGATCATTGCTCCAATAACCGCTCTTTCTGCTTCGTCATTATGCGGTAATTCTTTTGTTGCCATATAATTTACCACCTATTTCTTTTCTGTGATATGTATTCTAATTTGACCGACGACACCTTTAAATATTTCAATCTTTAAATTCGTATATCCAAATGCGTTCGCAGGATACTTATCCACAAATTTTCTTTTATCTAAAGAAATGTCATATTTGTCTTTTAGTTCTTGAACAACTTGTTTTTGTGAAATAGTTCCAAACATTCTACCATCTTTGCTTGCTGGAGCTTGGAATTCAAGAACTATACTTTCAAGTTGCTTAGCAATCTTTCGTGCTTCTTCTTGTTGACGTAAAAATTCATCTTTAGCGTCTTGAATTTGTTTATCTCTTATTTCCATGCTTTTTTCTGTATATTTAACAGCTAATTTCTTTGCGATTAAGAAGTTTGTAGCATAACCATCCGCTACTTCTACAATTTGATCTTTTTTTCCAACTTTCTTTACATCTTGTAATAAAATAACTTTCATAAATATACCTCACTTCTATTTTGTTTCTTCTTGAACTCTTGCTTCAGTTAAATATAAATCAAGAGTTACTTTTAATGTAGACACAACTTCATCTACTGTTCTATTTTCAATTTGTGCTGCTGCTGCATTAAAGTGACCTCCGCCACCCATCTTTTCCATAAGAAGTTGTACGTTGATTGTGCCATCACTTCTAGCGGATACGCCTATCTTTTTAGCTTCAGTTTGTCCGACAACAAAACAAGCATTAATTCCTTTAATTTGTAATGTTTCTTGCGCACACATCGCTAGCATTGTCCTATCGATAGGATCTTCCTCTTCTGCCTTACAAACAACTATACCATAGTATGGAGTAAAGGCATTAGACATAATTCTAACTTTTAAAGCATATTCTTCATATTCTTCTTTTAAGAAATTATCGGCAATAGCATTATCTGCGCCAAATTCCTTTAAAATGATAGAAGCATCATAAGTTCTTGGCCCCGTTTTAGAACGATAGTAATTTGTATCAAGTAAAATACCAGACAACATTACACACGCTGTTTTAGAGGACAATCTCTTTGGCTTATCATTATATCTAACAAGTTCAGCAACAAGCTCTGATGCAGATGAAGCAGCTGGTTCTATATATGATAAAACTGGATGTTCTGGGAACTCCTCACCTCTTCTATGGTGATCGATAATGGCAATCTTATTAGCCATTTCTACAAGTTTTGGTGCTAAAGTAAATGAAGGGCGAGAGACATCTGTAATAATAACTAAAGAATTATTATCGATCGTTTCCAATGCCGTTTTTGGTGAAACGGTCATATCTTTAATTTCATCGCGAGTAAACATTTCCTTAAAAGCATTTTTAGCTTTTTGTTCATATAGTTTATCATCATAAATAATATGGACTTCTTTATGGCATTGTTGAACAAATTCATATAATCCTAATGATGATCCAATCGCATCTAAATCAGCATCTCGATGGCCCATAATAAATACTGAAGAAGAATCGACAATTTGAGCTTGCAATGATTGAGATAAAACTCTTGCACGCACTCTATTTCTTTTCGATTTCGCTTCAGATTTTCCTCCGTAGTATTGAAGTGATTCTCCATATTGAGAAACGACTACTTGGTCGCCTCCACGAGATAATGCAACATCTAAAGCAGAAGTCGCTAAATCATATAATTTATTAATATCAGATACACCAAATGCAATACCGATAGATAAAGTAGGAGCATATTCTGCTGCCTTTATTTCTTCTCTAACTTCTTCAAGAATATAAAATTTATCTTTAAACATCAAATCATACTTTTCTCTAGTTGTAATTATGATGTAGGAGTCAGAACGGTATTTTTTTACAAGTATGTCATATCTCTTTGCGTAATTAACGATATTTTTTTGCACAGAAGCAATAATATCATTCGAATAAACTTCATCAAATAAATTCATCGCATCTTGGTAATTATCAATAGATATTAGTCCAATAACTGGTGAATTTAAATAAGAGAAATCAACAACTGCATCATAAGAAGTGACATCTTTAAAAATAAATAAGTTAGCTTCTTTAATTAATTTTACTTGGTAAATTCTATTATCGATTTTTACCTTTGCCGTTTCAGCACCAGTTTTTAAAGTTTCAAGTTCAGGTTTCCATGAATAAATGTCTTTATCAATAATTTGAGCGCTAATGAAATCAAAACGTTCATTTGCCCAAACTACAAAGTTCTCATTATCAACGATAATTAATCCAATTTGCGCAAAGTTATAAACTTCTTGAATATCATCACCGATAATTTCTGTTGCAGTTAAATCATTTTTCTTTCGCGCTTGAGCAATCTTTTTGAGCGAAGTAAAGCAGAAAAAAATATCAAATGTCACAAATAATGCACAGATGACAATCATTCCTTCCACTAAAAAAGTTCCATCTAATTGTAAATAAACATAAAGTAGAGCTAAAACAACAATCTCAAAAGCAAATATTAATCCTGTAGCTACCATCAACTTATAAATCATTTTTTGCATAGGGATCACCTCTTATTGTTTATTATACTATATAAATTTTATTTTATATAGTAAATAAAAAAAGAAACTATTATCCATTTTAGAATTAAAAGTTTCTTTTACAAATACTATTTATTCTTAAAGAATGCTACTGCAATCGCTCCCGGACCGGCATGAGTACCAATTGTTGGGCCAATTTGCGATACATATAGCTTTTTATCGCCATATAAATCTTGTGAATCTTTGATATATTTATCAAGCATTACACGCGATAATCCAGTATATGCTAACTCATAAGGAAGAGAAAAATCTATTCCGTTATATGCGGCGATAAATTCTCTTAATTTGTTGTTTGCGTTTTTAGAGCCTCTCGCTTTACCGATCATTTCCACTTTACCATTACGAATTTCAATAACTGGTTTTATTGATAACATCTCACCAAAGAAAGCGGTAGTAGAAGAAATTCTTCCTCCTTTTTTGAGATATTCCAAAGTATCTAATAAAGCAATTAAACAAACATCATTTTTCTTTTCTTCAATAATTTCCACTACTTCTTGCGCGCTCTTTCCTTGTTTTATTAAATCGTGAGCAAGGATAACAAGTATCTTTTCACCAACCGCAACATTGTTGCTATTAATAATATGCACATTAGGAAAATCTTGTGCAGCCAAACAAGCTGATTGGTATGTACCGCTCAATTCTTTTGACATAAGAATAACAAGAGCTTCTTCTCCATTTAATTTTTCAAATTCCTCCACAAAACGGTAAGGATTAATTTGGCTAGTTTTAGGAAGTTCATCACTTTCAATCAATTTTTCATAGAATTCTTGTGCGTTTAAATCAATTCCATCTTTGTATTCTTTCTCACCGATAGTAATAATCATTGGTATAACTTGAATTCCAAGTCTAAGTGCATCTTCTTTAGTAATATCGGACCCTGTATCAGTAATAATATGTATCATTTTTAATTTTCCTCCTTAACAATTAATGCTACTTGATTTAATAGATCAATTAATTTTAATGTATTTTCTTCTCCTATTTGATTCCTTATTTTTTTCATTAATAAAATCATGCGAGCATGTTCTTGCTCATATAATTCCATATTATCTCCCTTTTTGATCATCAAACATCTTTTATCATTTTCAGGAGTATATGTAATTATTAGATTTTTTTTCACTAAATTTTGAATAACACGATTTAGTTGAGATTTTAAAATATTTAATTCATTTACGAGATCTTTAAATGATAATTCTTTATCTTTAATCATATTTAAAACTAACATTTCATTAAATGATAATTCCTTTAGTAAACGATTCTCTCTTGTATTAACTGACATATTAATCCATGCTTTTAGCATGGCTTCTTCAATTTCAATCATAAAATCTCCTTTTGTTCACTTTGTGAACGTTTTTATTATATGGTCCTCTAATCTTAATGTCAAGCATAATAAAAGAAAAAATAGACCATCTATAATGATAGTCTATTTATACTTTCCTAAACGATTACATTCCTGACATAAGAAATCACTAATTTCATCTTTTGTTAAGCCTTTATTCACCAATTCACTATATTTAACTGGTTTACCAACAATAAAACGATGTTTCTTCTTTTGATAATACATTGTATAGATTGGTAAATCCATCCCTTCCCTTAATGCTTTCGAGGCTAATGTGGTAAATCCAGCATTGAATTTTGATATTTCATCTTGATAACCTTTCGATGAATCCTCAGGAAAAATGATGATACTTTCATTTTTCTTTAACACATCAATACTTTGCTTTATAGACGCCATAAAACGAAAATCTTGATAAGTAGGAATAATATCTAAGCCTGCGTAGATATAGGCAGTAAATGGAGTACCTAAAAAGCCGATAATCTTACAAGGAAGCTTTTTCTTCCATCCTTTTCTTATAGGGAAAAATACGTTTTGTAAATAATGACACATACTTTTCCAACCTTCCACCATCTCGTGCACTCCCCAAAAACGGAAATTATAAGGAAAATAATATTCTAAGGTCAAAGGACATTTTGTACCTACATGATTGCAAAGTATGATTGATTGCTCGCAAAATTCCTCTCCTTCAAATATCCATTTTGGTTTTCTTTTTGTTAATTTTACTATGCTTGTAGAAATTCTCCACCACAACTTTCTATTTCTTTTTTGTTTTCTTTTTTTCATATTACCACCCAAATAAATCATTACTTATTTATATTTTACTTGAAAATTTCTTTTATTACTAACATAAATTCATCAATCTTGCTAGATTTGGCAATATAATAGTTTCTTCCTATTTTATATGCGTTTTGTTTATCTTCTTAATAGGAAGTTATCTTCATCGAATAAAAATGTTAATTTGTCACATGTTTTGATAAATCTTTTTCCTATATCAATTTAGCTCATTAACATAATATATAATTAATTTACTTTTTACTTTCACAAATAATAAAAAAAGATCACCCGACTGAGTGATCTAATATAATCTTTTATAAGTTTACTTACTGTAATTTTTCCAATTCCATTTTGTAATATTCTTTCAAAATGAAATTGTACTATTAAAAATCAATTTATTAGTCAATTACGTAAGGGAGTAATGCCATAAAGCGTGCTCTCTTAATTGCTTGTTCAACTGCTCTTTGGTGTTTAGCGCATGTGCCAGTAACACGGCGAGGAGAAATCTTACCATTTGGAGAAATGAATCTTTTTAATAATTCAACATCTTTATAATCGATTTCTTGATTCTTATTTTTACAGAAGATACAAACCTTTTTTCTTGGTCTCATTTTCTTAAATGCCATTTTGTTTTCCTACCTTTCTTCACAAAACATTGTGAAATTCAAATTTTAATTTACCTAGAATGGTAAATCATCATCTGCGACGTCGATAGAATTTACGTTATTACTTTCTGGTGTTGGTTCTGCATATGATGGTTGTTCATCAGGAGCATAACCCATATCTTGTGAAGATGTGTTTGCATCAGATTTTCTTTCTAAGAATTGTACAGAGTCACAGATTACTTCAATAACGGATGCACGGCGTCCATCCTTAGTATCGAAAGATCTTTGATTAAGTCTTCCTTCAACACCCACTAAGGAACCTTTTCTTGTATAACGTGCACAATTTTCAGCTTGTTGATTCCATACTTGGCATGGGATGAAAGATGTTGTCTTTTCTCCATTAGGTCCTTTTGTACGGTTATCTAATGCTAATGTGAAGGATACAACTGATGTGCCATTATTGGTTTTTCTTAGTTCAGGATCTCTTGTCATACGTCCGACTAAAACTACACGATTTATCATATAAAATACCTCCTAATTTGGATACCTTATTTTGCGATAACTAGTGAACGTAATACGTTTGAGTTAATCTTTGAAACTCTGTCGAATTCGTTGATTGCATCTACATTAGCAACAACGTCAACAACTACGTAATATCCTTTTTTCTCTTTTTCGATTTCATAAGCTAAATCTTTAACACCCCATTCATTAACAGCTTCAATAGATCCGCCATTTGCTGAAAGAAGAGCATTTAATTTACCAACTAACTCATTGCGAGTTGCGTCGTCTAAATTTGCTTTAAGGATATACATAACTTCATATTTTTTCATATTCTTGCACCTCCCTATGGTCTTCTGGTCACAAATAAAATTGTGACAGAGAGTTTTTGGTAGGACCTTCACTTCCTACGCTAGATAAATATATACTACATAGTAGTAAATTGTCAACAAGAATTAATCTAAATCGTAAAATCAGGCTCCATATATTTATTTACCTATTATACGATTTATTACTAGTTTCAGTTTTTTATTTCTCTTTCCATAATTCTTTTTATAACCTTTTTAGAAATTGCTCTTGCTCCATTTAATTTTATTTCATCTTCAAAATGATCTATCTTTCCAATTTCAAAGGCTAAATCTTGTTTATCACACATATACTTTTTTTGAATAATGCGACATATTTCCTCTTTGTTTAAATAAGAGAAAAAAATGACATCATCCATCCTTTTTAAAATATCTTTTCTAATAGCTTTAATTATCTCTTTTTTATTTTTTTCTTCATTTTTTTCAACTTTTTTGATAACTTCACTAAATTTATTTACCTGGTTTTCTTCCTTGGTACTTATCAAAATAAATAAAGCGTTAGTGCAAGAAATTTTATTGCCTTTCCCATCAAAAAAATACCCTTCATCAAAAATGTGAAAGAAGAAATTTATCACCTCATAAGAACTCTTTTCAAAAGATTCTAAAATTATTAATGAATTAGGTTTTGTCTTCATAAACTTAACGAAAGGGGAAGCTTCTTCACTAGATAATGAACTGAAAAGAATTCTATTTAAAGAAGAATAGTCACAATAGGAAGATAAATCTAAAGAAAATATATGATTTTCCTCAAAATAATTTTTTCCAATAATTTTACTACATAATGTTTTTCCAACTCCACTTGGTCCATAAAAAAGAAGGGTTCCTAAAGGCTTGTTACTATCAATATATCCCTTTTCAATACAAGAGAAATAATCGCTTATTTTTTCTCTTACTTCATCTTGGCCAATTAATTCTTCTTGCATTTCACACATCATTCTTTCTTTTTTACTTTGCATCTCCATCACTATTCCATAAAATCTTTTTAAAGTATTATCGATATCATTTCTAGTTAATTTTTCTTTTGCTCTTACCAGAGAATTATCTAATACATCAATCGCTTTGTCTGGAAACTTTTCATTCAGCAAATACTTATTGCATACTTCAACAATGTAATCTAATTCTTTGTCTTCGATAGATACTTGATAGTGATTTTCATATATTTCTTTTATTCTTCTAAGGATTTCCCTTGTTTCTTCACATGTCGATTCTTCAATCTTAATTATTTGAAATCTTCTTTTTAGAGCTTTATCTTTTTCAAAAGTAGAAGCGAATTCATCTTCAGTAGTTGCCCCAATGACTTGGATTTCTCCTCTTGCTAAATACGGTTTTAGAATATTAGAGGCGTCGATAGCACCTTCCGCTCCTCCTGCTTTTACAATAGTATGAATTTCGTCGATAAATAAAATAGCATGTCCATCATCTTTAGTTTTCTTAATTATCTTTTTTAATTTTTCTTCAAATTCTCCTCGATATTTAGTGCCGCTTACCGTAGATGCCATATCAAGTTCATAAATTCTCTTCCCTTTTAAGGAAGGAACTTCTCCTTTATATATCAAAGATGCCAACTCTTCTACAATCGCAGTTTTCCCAACTCCTGGTTCACCCACTAAAACGGCATTAGGCTTATTCCTTCTACTTAGTGCATTAACTAATTGATGAAGTTCACTTTCCCTTCCAATAAGAGGATCTTTGTTACCTATTCCCATAATATGAAGATCGACAATGTTATCAAGTTCTGTTTTTTTAGCTTTATTTTTTACAATGTTGCGCACTAGCAAGTCAAAATTTATATCAAATAAACTCAAAACTTCATATGCATTATTATCGCATTGTATAAGGCTAATAAACAAAGATTCTAATGAAATGAATGCTTCCTCACTTCTTAAAGAAAATTCTTCCGCTTCTTCTAGTGTCCTTTTAAGTTCTTCACTATATTCAAATGGCGCATATCCTTTCTCTTTAAAGCCCATCTTTTTTATTTTTAAAGAAGCTTTAGAAAAAGTAACGCCATATTTCTTTAGCTCAATGGAAAAAGATGATTCTTCGTTTTTTAAAAAAGCAAGAAGCAAATGTTCACTTCCCACCTTATATGATCCATTCTCTTTAGCAATAAGTTCCATTTGTAATAATATTTTCTTTGCTAGACTACTATATTTATCGTTCATATTTTGTTCTCCACTTATATTTTATGTTTATTCATATTAAATTATGGGTAAAAATTATCTTTTCTATACATAAAAAATATTTGCATAAATTTAGGCGATTTTTATTTGATTCTACGCCTGGTAGAGACAAAAAAATATTTTCTACAATTAGAAAAAAACAGGTAGGATTCGCTTTGTTATTAATAGGTTTATTTATTTAAGCTCATACCATATATTGTAGTTAAGAAAAGAGGTGTATCGATATGAGCAAAGAAAAGTTTATGAAATTAAAAATGCCTTATTATTCCAAAGGAGAAGAAATATTTTCTTTAACTACCCATATTATAGGTGGAGGAATTGGTGTTTTAATTCTTGTATTCTCCCTTATTCTAGCTTCATTAAATCAAAGAACCAATATAGAAATATTTTCCTTAGTAATATATGGAATATCCGCTATTGCCTTATATTCCGTATCTTCCGTATATCACGGATTAAATCCTCATTTAGTCAGTAAAAAAGTAATGAGAATTATCGATCATTGCACTATATATTTCCTAATCGCAGGAACATACACTCCAATATGTGTTATGACAATGAAAAATACTTCTTATCTTCCTATAG
>JBJFEV010000032.1:0-13011 GCA_051891155.1 Bacilli bacterium | reverse complement strand
GTACTTAATACATAAGTCACTTACTAGGTGTTGCGTTTGAATTGAGAAATTATCTTTACAAAAAAATAGCTACTAGAAAGTAGCCATTATTTATTGCATGCATCAACGCATGGTTGTGATTTATATTTTACAATTATTTTATTATGTTTTGTTTCTTCACTTCTAAATTTCAAAATACTTTTTACAGCGGATTGAAAGAATCCAGAAATTTTTTCACCATTTGGACCGATGACCATAATCTTTCTAAATTCACTCTTATTTCCTTCATAGAGAATCACTTGATTTATATTTTCTTGAAAAGCATCATAATAGATAACATTCACAGATTTAGGCATATACAAAGTTCTACAAGCATGTTTCAAAGATTTTGGTCCTAAGACAGTAGTTCCATCAGGCACATTTGCCCCTCTATATTTAATCCAATATAGATAACCATCTTGCGTATTATATACTCCATCACCTTCACGGACATAAAAACCTGGTTCTGGAATTTGAATATCCTTAATTTGCATTTTTCCAAATTTCTTTATATTCAAATCATATAAGTTTTTTCCAAATGTAAAGGTAGATAAATTTTTCATCGATTCAAATATTCCATTTTCTTTTTCTTCAAAGACTTCGTTGTTGTTCGAAAAAGTGATTGATTCAATCTCTTCAGGATATTCGATGCTTACAAGAGAAATTCGTTTTATAACTCTTCCTAAAAATTCATTTGGAAAAACAACATCCTTTTGATGTCCTAAGATTTTTGAAATATAGAAAAGATTATTATCAGGTTCAAACTCAAATAATTTTCCAATTCTTGTTTCTTCTTCATCCATATCATGAATTTTTTTATCATCGCGATATTCACAAAAACTGACTGTTCCATCAAGATTAATAAGTTGAGCTATTCCATTTAATTTCCATTTTTTTAGATTGCATCTCAATTTAGTTCCATCATCATATTGGACATAACCTTTTCCTTCACCTGATGTAATAGGGCCCGAAAAACTACCGATATATTTTTCTCCGTTTCTAAAAATAAATATGCCATCTCCATCAAGATTACCCTCAAAGAAATTACATTCAATAGACTCTCCTTTAGCAAAAGTCAACTTTCCTTGGCCATGTCTACTACCTTTAGAGAAATAGCCTTCGTAAACGTCACCATTTTTATAGAAAAGTTTTCCTTTTCCATCAAATTGTCCTTCTTTAAAACTACCTATATATTCTTCCTTTCCATCAAGGAATAATTCGCCATGTTCATCATCGTATTTGGAATTATACCATAATCCACGATAAACATAACCATCTACATAATTCTTCTCTCCATATCCGGACATATGCCATCTATAGAAATTTCCTTCGTATTTTGTTCCATCTTTAAAATACAAAACGCCTTTTCCGTTTGGAGCATCATCTTTCCACTCTCCTTTATATTTAATAAATTGAGGATGTGAAGAAAAGGTAAATGTTCCATTACCATCTCGTAAGCCGTTGAACCAATCGCCAACATATTTCCCATTTGAAAACGTGTACGAAGCGAGGCCGTTTTTTGGTTTATTTAAATTCTCTTCCATATTTTATATCTCCCTTTTACCCTATATACATTTTAGCATGTTAAAAAAATAAGGGAATACAAAATAAAAAAAGTTTCCTTTTTGCAAGGAAACTAAGAACACATTGATTAAAGAATTTCTTTAAGACGTGCGGATTTACCTGATCTTTCACGAATGTAGAAGATTTTATTTCTTCTAACTTTACCGTGTTTAATTACTTCAATAGAAGCAATAGATGGGGAGTTTACTGGGAATGTTCTTTCAACACCGATACCAGATGACATTTTTCTAACGATAAATGTTTCGCCAACTCCTGAGCCGCGACGTGCAATAACTAAACCTTGGAAAGCTTGTTGTCTTTCTTTCTTGTTTTCAATGATTCTAACCATAACTTTAACTGTGTCACCAGTTTTGAATTCTGGTAAGTCAGTTCTAATTTGAGATTTTGTAATTTGATCTACTAATTGGTTATTCATAGTTACACGCTCCTTTCAAGTGAATTTTATTATTTAAGTTCATATTCTATAGCGGAACTTAAATCCGTGACCTAACTCACGCTTTGATATATTATCATTATTCATCTTCTTTTTCAATAATAATTTTATTTTTTATAAGACTTGTTCATAATAAATTTGTAAATGTTAAGTATTTTTACTTGACAGCATATCACTAATCATTTATGATAATAGAGTTTAAAGGAGAACATTAATTATGGTAAAAATTAGATTAACTAGAACTGGTCGTCATAAAGATCCTTCATACAGAATCGTTGTTGCTGATTCACGTTCAGCACGTGATGGCAAAATCATCGAACAAGTTGGTACTTTTGATCCACTTGCAAAAGAAGGTGCACAAGTTAAACTTGACAACGCAAAAGTTTTAGCTTGGTTAGAAAAAGGTGCAAAACCATCAGATACAGTTAGAGCAATCATTTCAAAAGCTGGTATCATGAAAGAATTTGCAAGCAAGTAATCGAGGTAACGCTTGTGAATTACATTGACGCTATTCACAAATTTATCGACTCAATCGTTTCCGATAGTTCCTCACTAACAATCGAAGAACTACATAACGATAATAAGAAAGATCGTACTTTCTTAATTAAATGTTCTGCAGAAGATACAGGTAGATTAATTGGTAAACACGGCTCAACTGCCGCTGCACTAAGAGAAGTTCTATCTATTGCAGGAAAAAATAATAGCGAAAGAGTTCATATTAAATTTGCTTCTAATACAGAAGAAACTGTAGAAGATATCAACGAAAAAGAATAAGATGTGTTTATGACACATCTTTTTTTAAGGAGGAAGTAAAAATGGAATACTTATCATTAGGTAGAATCATCAAAACAAAAGGATTAAAAGGGGTAGTAAAAATTATCTCTTGTACAGAATTTGGTGCTCAAAGATATAAAAAAGGCAATACTGTCTATTTAGAAAATCCTCAAACTCATGAAATGGTAAAAATGACAGTAGCCCATTATAGTCATGAAAAAGGATTCGATTATGTTTCCTTTGAAGGCTTTGAAGATATAAATTTAATTGAGCCTTACTTGCAATATTACGTAAATGTTATCAAAGAAGAATTGCCTCCTCTTCCAAAAGATACTTATTATCACGATGATCTAGTTGCTTGTGTTTGTATCGATAAAGAAGAAGGTGAATTTGGAGAAGTCACTGAAGTGTTAAATATTCTTGGAAGGAAATCTTTAAAAATAAAATTAAATAAAAATGGTAAATTCATCCAAATTCCTTTTGTAAATAATTTTATAAAAAAAGTTGATATTGAAAATAAAAGAATTGAAGTATCATTAATCAAAGGGATGATCGAATAATGAAAATCACAATATTAACTCTTTTTCCTGAAATGTTTGAGTCTTATTTAAATACTTCCATCATTAAAAGAGCTATCGCCAAAGGTTTAGTGGAATACCAAGTAATCAACATCCGTGACTATACTACAAATAAATATAATCGCGTCGATGATTATCCTACCGGCGGAGGAGCGGGACTTATCATGCAATGTCAACCTGTTATTGATGCCTTAAAAAGCATCGATAGAAAAAATAGTAAAGTGATGCTTACTTCTCCTCGAGGAAAAACTTTTACACAGGCAAAAGCAGAAGAATTATCTAAAGAAGATCACTTAATTTTTATATGTGGTCATTATGAAGGTATCGATGAAAGAGTCAATAAGTATGTTGATGAATTAATTTCTATCGGAGATTTTATCTTGACCGGAGGAGAAATACCAGTGATGGCTATTTGCGATTCTGTCACTCGTTTAATTAAAGGAGTAATAGCTGAAGAATCAACAAAAGATGAATCCTTCTTAAATGGCTTACTTGAGTATCCTCAATATACATTCCCTTATGATTATGAAGGAGATAAAATCCCCGATATTCTCTTTTCTGGCAACCACGAAGCAATCAAAAAATGGAGAAAGAAACAATCTTTCCTCTTAACTAAACAACATCGTCCTGATCTATTTGAAAAATATATTTTTTCTAAAGAAGATTTAAAATTAATTGAAGAATTAAAAACAAATGAAACTCCTAAATGGGAAAAAGAAGCTTTAGAAAAAGGACAAAAATTTATTAAAAATAAAAAGGAAAAATAAGATAAATATTTAATAGACTATTTATAGTAAAAATTATTTTGACTATGAATAGTCTTTTTTTATTTTATACTCTTATATTGATGGATATACGTCATAAGCATTAAAAACATATTGTTTGAATTCACTTTATATGATAGTATACATTTTGAAAGAAGGTGTTGCCCATGAGAATCTAACCAATAAGAAAGCGATACATTGAATAGCTCTAGAAATAGAGGTGATTTGATATGCAATTAATAAATGTTTCTTTACAAACTTTTAAAGGGAAAAGTATTGTAAAAAATTTTTCTTTGAAAATAGAAAAGAATGAAAAAATTGCGCTTATTGGTGAAGAAGGAAATGGGAAATCCACCTTATTAAAATACATATATAATCCAAAAATAATCGAAAATTATTGTTTTTTTAGTGGAGAAAGAGATATTGCTTGTAATATAGGATATTTACCACAAGTTTTACCAAACGAATGGAATCAATATAGCGTAGAAGAATTTCTTTTAAAAAAAGAAATCGATGATGAATATAATTTTGAAATGATGAACGAATTATACATTATAAAAAAGTTATTCGATGATTATCGCTTATCATATGAACTATTTTTAGAAAACCATATTATGAATACTCTTTCGGGTGGAGAAAAAATAAAACTTCAAATAATTAAGATAGTTTATTACCATCCAGACTTAATTTTACTTGATGAACCCACTAATGATTTAGATTTAGAAACAATAGAACTTGTTGAAAAACTTATTGTCAAGGCCAATACTCCTATTATTTTTATTTCTCATGATACTAAGTTATTAGAGAATGCCGCTAATAGAATTATTCATTTAGAGCAAATAAAAAGAAAAACAGAAATGAAATTCACATTGGAAAATATGGGATATAGAGAATATATAATTGCGAGAAATCTTAAAGCTAAAAATCAAGATAATGAGGCATATCGAACTAGAAAAGAATATGAAAGAAAAAAAGAAATACTCACAAAGCAACATGCTCAAGTCCAATCAGATTTAAATAACGCAGTAAGAAATCCATCTGAAGGAAGAATTCTTGCCAAAAAAATGAAAAACATTCTTTCACAAGAAAGAAAATTAAAAGAAATGAAAATAGTTGAATATAGTCAAAGTGAAGATGCTATAAATCTTTTCTTTCATGAATCTATAGAATTACCACAAAATAAAATGATCATTAATCTAGAAAATTACGATGTAAAAATAGATGATAAACTTTTATTAACTAATCTTAATATTTCTATAACTGGTAATGAAAAAGTTGTAT
Organism: Bacilli bacterium; assembly: GCA_051891155.1. Lineage (GTDB taxonomy): Bacteria > Bacillota_I > Bacilli_A > RFN20 > CAG-449 > UBA3210. The sequence continues at coordinate 7,579 of JBJFEV010000032.1, read as the reverse complement.
TTGTTGGAAAAAATGGTGTAGGTAAAACAACATTAATAAAGCAAATATATCAAAAAATAAAAAATAATAATTCTTTATCGGTTGGATACATGCCTCAAAATTATGATGATGAATTTACAAAAGGAGAAACATGCGTATCATATTTATTATCTTTTCTTGGATATACTAAAGATAATAAATCAAAGATTATGTCATACCTTGGTGCTCTTAACTTCGTAGAAGAAGAAATGTATTCCCCTTTAGAAGATATTTCTAATGGACAAAAAGCAAAAATTTATCTTCTTAAGCTAGTACTGATGAAAAATAATGTCTTAATATTAGACGAGCCTACTAGAAATCTTTCTCCTCTATCGATGCCTGTAATTATAAATATTTTATCTTCCTTTCGAGGTTGTATCATTGCTTCTTCTCATGATAGAGCATTTATAGAAAAAGTTTCTACGAAAATCATTTATTTATAATAAAGAAGTATTCTTTAAATAGAAAAGGACTTGTGCAAGCAAGTCCTTTATAATTCATCAAAAAGATATTTACAATGATTTACATCCCAAAAGGATTTCTTCCTCCTCCAAATCCACCCATCGGTGGGAACTTTCCCCCTTTAGTGCGATTAGACATTTCTTTCATCATCTTTTTCATTTGATCATATTGATTGAGTACTCGATTCACATCTTGATTGGTCATACCACAACCTCGAGCAATTCTAACTTTACGAGAATTTTTGATAATGGAAGGATCTTTTCTTTCTTGTGGAGTCATAGAGAAGATAATCGCTTTGGTTTTATTCATTTGCTTTTGTGCTTTTTCCTGATCCTCCTCGGAAATCTTAGGCATACCAGGAATAAGTTTTAATAATCCACCCATCGAACCTAATTTATTAATTTGTTCCATTTGAGCCAGCATATCATTTAAATCAAAATGGCCTGACATCATTTTGTTAACTGTCTTTTTTGCTTGCTTCTCATCGATTTGTTCTTGTACTTTTTCTACAAGTGAAACCACATCTCCCATACCAAGGATTCGATCAGCCATACGATCTGGATGGAACACTTCTAAGTCTTCTAATTTTTCACCAACACCGGCATATTTAATAGGAATTCCTGTCAAGTGCTTAATACTTAAGGCAGCACCACCACGTGCATCTCCATCAAGTTTTGACATAATCATACCAGTAAGATGTAATTTTTCATTGAAGGCTTTTGCCACATTAACCGCATCTTGACCAGACATTGCATCCACTAGAAGAAGCTCTTCTGTCGGTTTTACTTTTTCTTCAATATCAACTAATTCTTGCATCAATTTTTCATCGATTGCAAGTCGACCTGCAGTATCGATAATAACTACATCATATCTTTCATCATACGCCTTTTTAACGCCTCTACACGCGATTTCAACAGGAGAAACTTTATCTCCTAAATTTAAGATATCAACTCCTACTTGATTTGCGATAGTTTGAAGTTGGTCAATGGCTGCAGGACGATATACGTCACCAGCCACTAAAAGGACTTTCTTATGTAATTTATTTTTAAATAATAAAGCCAATTTACCGGTATGAGTAGTTTTACCAGATCCTTGTAAACCGCACATCATAATGACGGTTGGTTTATTCATTTCAAATTTTATTTCACATTGGTCAGCACCAAGTAATGCTTCTAATTCGTCATGAACGATTTTTACAATCATTTGAGAAGGACTTACTTTTAAAAATACTTCTTGTCCTATTGCCTTCTCTTTAACATTATTTACGAATTCTTTAACAACTTTAAAATTAACATCAGCTTCTAGTAATGCTACTCTAATTTCTTTGAGCATTTCTTCCATATTTGCTTCTGTTAATTTTGATTGTCCTTTTACCTTTTTTATAATACCTTGAAATCTATCAGATAGTGATTCGAAAGCCATTAAGAATTCACACTCCTCTCTATCATTTCAATTAAAATTAATTCCTCTTGAGAACGACCTATTTTAATTTCTTGAAAAAATTTATTTATTCTATCTTCTTTTTGTAATAAATTCAACTTTGCTTCATAATTTTCTAGAAGAGCAATACTCTTCTTTAAAGAATCATGTATCGCGTTGCGCGATACACCTTCTTGTTCCGCTATTTCACTTAAGCTTAAATCATAATGATAATATAATTCTAATATATTTTTTTGATGTTCGGTTAATAGTTCACCATATAAATCAAGCAATCTATTAACATATAAATTTTTATCTAATTCTTCCATATTAATAGTAGAATCCACCAAATAGAAGGCTAATTAAAATTAGAATTGCAAAAGTGATTGCAAAGTTTCTATGAAATAGAGGATCCTTGATTGCTTCTTTTCTGTTTCCTCGATAATTAAATAAAGAAAATAGAAAAGCAAGTACTAAATCAATACAAATCTCAATATATAATGTTGGAACTCCTAATGAAGCTAATACTATTTCTATAACAATTTGAATTCCAAGAATAATTAATATTGATATAAAAAATCCCATCATACTATTCTTCCTCCCCTAGACATAAGCCATACAAATATTGATCTAGGTCAAACTCTTGTAAATCATCCATTTTTTCACCTAATCCAATAAAGCGAACTGGAATGCCTAATTCGTCTCTAATAGCTAAAATAATACCTCCTTTAGAAGTTCCATCCATCTTGGTAATAACCACACCAGATAAAGATGTACATTCCTTAAAAGCTTTAGCTTGTAATACACCATTTTGTCCCGTAGTAGCATCGATGATTAAAAATATTTCATGTGGTGCTCCTTCTATTTCTTTAGAAATAATACGCTTCATTTTGGAAAGCTCATTCATTAAATTTACTTTATTTTGAAGTCTTCCCGCGGTATCACAAATAACTAAATCGACATTTTCTTCTTTAGCCTTTCTCATACCATCAAAAGCAACAGAAGCTGGATCTTGACCTTCTTTACCAACGACAATTCCACATCCTAAGCGTTCCGCCCAAACACTTAACTGTTCTGTAGCACCCGCTCTAAAAGTATCGCCCGCCACTAAAAGAACTTTCTTTCCTTGATCGATATATCTTTTAGCAAGTTTAGCAATTGTCGTGGTTTTACCAACTCCATTTACACCTACAACAAGCAAAACAGTTGGTCCATTATCAACAAACTGAATTTCGTTGACAATATCTCCTCCTTGTTGAGCATATGAAACAAACATCTTATCAACTAATAGTTCATTAATTTCATCTGGATTTCCTATATGTTGAGCGTAAGCTTCTTCCTTTGTAACTTCCACAATATCTAAAGCTAAATTAACACCTACATCAGCTTCTATAAGAATCTGTTCTAACTCTTCAAAATATTCATCATCAATTTTAGTATGTGTCGAAGCTAATTTCTTTAATCGAGAAGCAAAATTTTTTCTTGATTTATCAAGACCAGCGACATACTTATCTTTTTGTTCATCTTTTTTTGAGCCTAATTTTTCTTTTAAAAATTTAAATAACCCCATCTATTTCGCCACCTTTGACAACGCATCTTTCGCTGCTTGTTGTTCTGCTTTCTTTTTAGAAGAGCCACTACCTCTTCCCCATACATTTCCATCCCAAAGAACTTCCATAACAAATTCTTTAGCTTGTGCACTTCCTCTTTCACATACTAAACGATATTTAACGCTATCTCTAGTATCTGCTTGCACATATTCTTGTAGTTTAGATTTATAATCAGTTAATTCTTCACTAGAATAATTAATTACATCATCTAAAAAAATTTTTTTTATAATGCTATAAGTCAAATTATATCCTTGATCTAAATAAATGGCTCCAATAAAGGCTTCAAATACATCTTCAAGAATCTTATCTAGATTCTTTCCTCCATTTTGTTTTTCGCCATTTCCTAATAAAATTGCTTCACCAAAATTATACTTTCGCGCATAATTTGCTAAAGATTCTTTTTTTACCAACTTTGATCTAAGTTTGCTCATATCTCCTTGAGGCATAGAAGGATGATTTTTATATACTAAATCAGCAACAGCTAGATCTAAAACAGCATCTCCCATAAATTCGATTCTTTCATAATCGTGTTTATCGCCATGTTCATGAGCGTAAGAAGAATGAGAAAAAGCTTGTTCATATAAATAATATGAACTTGTAGAAATATTAAACTCTCTTAATATATCTCTAATTGACACCTTTTACTCCCTCTTTCATTAATTCGACAACATTAGCTTTTGCCATATTATAAGCCACTCTTAAGGTTGAGAAAGTTGCTTTTGCGTCGGAAGAACCATGTCCTTTAACTACTACGCCATTTAATCCAAGCATCATCGCTCCACCAGTTTCTTTATAGTCCATAGTTTTCTTAATATCATCGAATCCTTTTTTGGATAATAAGTAACCAATTTTAGAATGCCAGCTTAAATAAAAGGCATCTTTAATCATATTGGAGAAAAGTTTTCCAACTCCCTCAACAGTTTTTAAAAAGATATTACCTGTAAATCCACCAGTAACAATAACATCAACTTGTCCATTTAATGCTTCACGAGCTTCAATATTTCCTTCAAATCCTTCAAAAGCAGATTCTCTTAATAATTTATTTGCTTCTTTAATTTCTGGAGAACCTTTTTCATCTTCTGTGCCATTGCTTAAAAGATATACTTTAGGATTTTCAACGCCTTTAACTTTTTGAGTATAAATTTTTCCCATCATGGCAAATTGAACTAATTGTTCAGGTGTTGTTTCGTTATTAGCGCCCACATCTAAAGTAGTAACTGTTTTTCCAGGAATTTTAGTAGGTAATTGAGTCATTAAACAAGCTCTTTCAATTCCTTCAATAGTTTTTAATTTCATCGTTGCACAAGACAAGAAACCACCAGTAGAACCACATGAACATACCGCATCGTAATTATTCTCTTTGCAAAGCATAATAGCTTTATACATAGATGAATTTCTTGCTCTCATTACTTCTAAAGGCCCCGCTGTCATAGGAACAACATCATCAGCGTGAACAATTTCAATTCGTTCTTTTCCTTCTAATGATTTCAAATCATCTTTTATTCCAACAGCAACAATATTAACATCCTTATATTCGTTTACAAAATTTAATATACCTTCGCTAATTACGGAAGGTCCTTTATCTGATCCCATACAATCCATTACAATAGTGTACATAATAAAAATCTCCTATCTTTTAGTCAATTATAGCATAACAAAGTATAAACAATAAATGTATAAATACATTTTTGTTTAAAATAGAAATCAATCGAATAAAGGAATACTTTCTTCATCTTTTTTCATTCGTTCTTGCACATATTCATAGTATCTTAAACATTCATTATCTTCTAAGTGTGTGCAAATATATAAAGAATCATCACGCGCGCACTCAAACATCTTAAAATCAGAGACGATATTTAAGCAAGAAAAGGTAGGAAAACCAGATTGTTTTATACCTATAAAATCACCTGGGCCTCTCATTTCCATATCTTTTTGGGAAATCTCATATCCATCAGAACAAGTTTCTAAGAATTTGAGCTTTTCTTTTTCTTGTTCATCTTCAAATTCGTCAACTAATAAACAATATGCTTTTTGCCCATCTCTTCCAACTCTTCCTCTTAATTGATGAAGAGAAGCAAGACCAAATGAAGAAGCCGAAAAGATGATGATTCCTAAAGCATTTTTAATATCGATGCCAAGTTCGATAACCGTTGTCGAAACTAATATTGGACACGTTCCATCTCTAAACTTAGATAATACTTCAATCTTTTCATTATTCCCCATTTTTCCGTGCAAATATGCAATTTTATCATTATAAATTTTATTATATTTTTCATATATTTCTTCAACCGATCTACTCTTTTTTAGTGTCGATTCAATTTTAGGGCAAACGATAAAAACTTGCTTATTATTCATCAGGCAAAACTCAATCAGTCCCACGATCTTTGGTGAATCTTCTTCGCACACTATCGTACTTACTTCTCGTTTTTTTCCAGGGAAAGAAGATAAAGAAGAAACATCTAAATCACCATAAATTGATAAAGCTAAAGTGCGAGGAATAGGAGTTGCTGACATCAATAATAAGTCTACTTCATCCCCTTTAGATGCTAAAAAATTACGTTGGTTTACTCCAAAACGATGTTGTTCATCAATAATTGCTAAGCCTAAGTTCTTATAAATTACATCTTGCGAAAATAAGGCGTGCGTTCCTACAATTACATCCAGTTCTTTATTATTAATTTGTTCTTTGATAAGCTTTTTTTCTTTTGAAGATAAAGAGCCCACTAATAAGCCTACTTTAAGATGATAAGGTTCAAGTAAAGTTTTCACATTCTCATAATGTTGACGCGCTAATGAATCAGTTGGAACCATTAATACTCCTTGTTTATTTCTTAATGAGTTAGCAAATAAAGCAATAATTGCCACTAAAGTTTTACCAGTTCCAACATCACCTTGTAAAAGACGATACATCAAAGCCTTGCTTTTCATATCTCTTATAATTTCTCTTACCACTTCTTCTTGATCGCTAGTTAATGGATAAGGAAGATTATAAATAAAATCATTAACTTTATAGGAAGATATCTCTAGATTCTCCTTTTTTACATTCTTCTTATTTTCTTCTCTAATTATTCTATTCTTAAGACAGTATTCTAAGCATTCTTCATATTTTAACGTTCTTTTTGAATCGATAATATCCTTTTCATTTAAAGGAAAATGAACTTTATTTAATGCCTCTTCATGATTCATAAGACGATATTTATTTTTGACAAAAGAAGGAATTATATCTAAAAACAAGCTCTTATAGCCTTGTAACGTTCTTTTTAATAAAGATGAGTATGAAGAAGGAGAAAGTGTCGTAGGAAGGTGATAAACAGCCTTAAAACGATCTTTTTCTTCAAATTCTCCTTTTTTTATACTTATGAAAGTTAATTCTTTTCGTGCTTCATTATATTGAGCCACTAAAGAGTAATTATCGATTGTATTCAAGATCGTTTTCAAGTAACGATGATTAAAAGCTTTAACCGTATAAAGATTCCCTTTTATGGAACGAAAATAAAAAATAGTAATATCGAGTGAAGCTTTTTTTATATAACGTGGTGAAGAACTTAATTTTCCTTTTAAGACCACTCTTTTTTTATCATAAAAAGAAGTCTCATCATCATAAAAAAATTCTTCATAACGATATGGTAAATAATTAACTAAAGAAATAGAATCATTAATATCAATCTTTTTCAAAGAAGAAATAATATTGCTTGATTTTGTTAATAATTTCATTATCTTCACTCACCTTTCTTTATTTAGTATATATAATTCCAAAAAAAATAAAAAGGGCTATAAGCCCTTATAAACATTATCATTATTCAACACCAATAATAAATGAATATACTGGTTGATTTCCACGTCTAACTTCTACTTCAATATCAGGATGTTTAGCTTGAATTAAGGAAGAGAGTGCTTCTCCTTCATCATCAGTAGCGTCTTCTCCAAGAATAATTGTTACAATAGAAGACATTTCATCAATCATCTTATTTATCATCTCTTTAGTGGCTTTTAATTTATCTGGATAACAACAAACAATTTGTTTTCCAAATAAACCGATGTATTGATCTTTCTTAACTTCTACGCCATCA
>JBJFEV010000031.1:0-13292 GCA_051891155.1 Bacilli bacterium | reverse complement strand
CTATTATTCTTAATAAAAATGTGCTTAAGTTCTTCTGTTCCATATTTTATTGCAAAATCTATGCACGTAGAATTTGCTTTTGATAGCACTTTAAAGAATATTGTAAATACGATTGCCATGACACAATTTACCACGACAATTACTGGTATGGTACCAATTCCTGGTGCTTCCGGTGCATCTGAAATTGTCTTCCAATTGATGTTTGCCAAATTCTTTATTAATTGTCCTCAAACAACTATGAGCGCTATTATTCTTATTTGGAGAGGAGTAACCTTTTATCTTGGTCTTATTCTTGGTTGTATCGTCTTCTTTGCATACCATGAAAAACCATCTTCATCTGAAGCATTTAAAGGCGATCCAAAAAGAACTTTACTTGAATTACAGGTTATTAATGTTGGCAATGAAAAAACAAAAACAATTGAACTTGCTGCGTTAAGCACTCCAACCAATAGGATGGAACCAGAACTATTAACTGTTGAAGAAATCGAACAGCATTTTGAGGAAGTTAAAAAAGATTTAGCTAATATTTTAGAAAGAAATGATCGAGCGGTAAATAAAGAAAATAGAAAGAGAAAAAGATCATCTAACACAAATAAAAAAGCTAGTACAAAAAAGAAAACTACAGTTGTTAATATTCTTGATGAAGAAAAAGAAGAGAAAAAGGAAAACGAAACTTCTGCTTCTACGCAAGAACAACCTGTTGAGAATAAGAGTGAGGAATAATCTATGAGAATAGCATTATTTTCTGATACATTTCCACCAGAGATTAATGGTGTAGCTACTGCAACAAATACATTGTTTCAAGCATTAAAAGCTAATGGCCATACTGTATATGTTGTTACCACCAATCCTTATTCTAATAAAACCACTTTTGAAAATAATATTTTAAGAGTGCCTGGCATTACTTTAAAACGAATTTACAATTATAAAATGGCAGGTTTTATTAACATTAAAGCAAGAAAAGTAATTAAAAAAATGAATTTAGATTTAATTCATGTTCAAACTGAAGCCGGTATCGGATTAATGGGGCGTCTTCTAGCTTCCAAATATCACATACCTTTGGTTTATACATATCACACTATGTATTATGATTACACTTATTATGTGACCAAAGGAGCATTTGATCAAACAGCAAAATCCATTGTTAAAAAGTTTTCCAAAATCATGTGTGATACAGCAGCAGAATTTACAACGCCTTCTTATAAAACAAAAGATAGCTTAAGAAGTTATGGAGTAAATAAATATATCAATGTCGTCCCTAATGGTATTGATTTATCTAGATTCGAAGAAGATAAAATCGATAAAGAATTTGTTAGTAACTTTAAAAAGAAGTATAATATTGAGAATAAATATATTCTTCTTTCATTAGGAAGAGTAGCTAAAGAAAAGTCTATCGATGTAATTATTTCTGGATATGCTGAATATCTAAAATCTAAACCTAGCCTTGACACAGTCTTACTGATTGTAGGCGATGGTCCATGCAAAGAAGAACTTGAACAACAATGCAGGAATTTAAACATTGAAAAAAACTGTATCTTTGTTGGAAAAGTTCCATATGAACAAGTTCCTTTCTTCTACTTTATGGCGGATTTATATCTAGCTGCTTCCGTCACAGAAACCCAAGGATTAACATTCATTGAATCAATCGCATCTAAAACACTCGTATTATGTCGATTTGATGAAAACTTACAAGAAGTAATCGAAGATGGAAAAACAGGCTTTTTCTTTAAAGATAATACGAGTTTTGTAGAAAAACTATTGCTCATTATGAATATGAATGAGGAAGATAGAAAGAAAATAATTGAATACGCTTATGAGAAAAATAAACGCTATTCAATGGAAACATTCGCTAGTAGAATGGAAGAGGTATATAACCGTGCACTTAAAAAATTCTGGTAAAAAAATTGTAGAATTAAAATTTAAGAAAGACGGGATAGAAATTTGCTTTGATGATGAAACAAATTTGAAAATAAATAGCGACACTTTTTCTTCATTTTACCTTTATGAAAGCAAAGTATTAAGTGAAGAAGAAATATTAGAAATTGAAAAATTTTCTTCTCTTTCTGATGCCAAAAAATATGTTTTAAAAATTTTAAATGAAAGAAATTATACTGAAAAGCAAATATATAATAAATTAAAGAAAAGAAAATATAATCAACAAATAATCGATGAGATTATTGCATATTTAAAAGAAAATAAAAAAATAGATGATCATTCATATGTAAAGGATGCAACCTTTTCATATAACAATAAAAATTATGGAAAAAATAGGATTCTTGAAGAATTAACCAAAGATGGAATCGATAAAGAAAGCCTCTCTTCAGTCGAATTTGATGATAAAAAAGAATTGCAAAAAGCCATAAATTCATTAGAAAAATTTTCTAAAAAACAATCAAATAAAAGTCTTAATAAAATTAAGCAAGATGCCTATTCACATTTACTATATAAAGGATTTGATGAAGATATTGCTTCTAGAGCTATTGAGCAATTTTCTTTTAATTATGATTATGAATATGAAAAAGAAATATTAAGGCAACAAATTAATAAATATATTGTCTCACATCATTTAAATGAAAATCTTTTTGCGGATAAACAAAAAATTATTTCATATTTTGTAAAAAAAGGTTTTAATTATGATATGATCATTAACTTATTAGGAGGTAAAGAAGATGGATAACTATGTTGAAACATTAAAAGAAGGTCAAAAAATTGATATGAATCTTTTAATAACCAATTCAGTTAAAGGAGTATCGAATGCTGGTTCTCCATATTTGAGCATCACATTTCAAGATAAAACAGGCTCTATCGATGGAAAGAAATGGGATGCAACAGAACTAGATTCTCTTGTCGCGGAAATTGGTAAAGTGGTAAGAGTAGTAGCTGATGTTATTGAATATCGAGGTGTTTACCAACTAAAAGTTCTTCAAATTAGCGAAGTGGATCAAAATCAAGTAGATTTTGTTCGTTTCTGTATCGCTTGTCCAGTACCTCAAGAAACATTGATACAAAAACTTAACAATTATATTAACAGCATTAAAAATAAAGATTGTAAAGTTATTTTAAATCACATTATCAATAAATATTATGATAAGTTTATCGTATACCCTGCTGCTAGTAAAAATCATCATTGTTGTTTATCCGGATTATTGTACCATACAATCTCTATGGCGGATTTAGCTATGATGATTAGTTCTTACTATCAAACTATTGATAAAGATGTTTTATTAACCGGTGTTATCCTTCATGACGTAGGTAAAGTCATGGAATTATCCGGTCCAATAGCCACTAAATATACTTTAGAAGGAAGATTGCTTGGACATATTTCTATTATGGTAGGAGAAATAAGAATAGCCGCGAAGGAGGAAAACATTACAGGTGAGATTCCTCTTCTTCTTGAGCATATGATTTTATCTCACCATGGTAATAAAGATTTTGGTTCTCCTATTTTACCATTGACACGTGAAGCGGTCGTACTTCATTTCGTTGATGATTTGGATTCAAAAATGAATATTCTTGATAAAGCATATGACGATACTGAGGAAGGCGAATTCACACAACGTATTATTCCTCTTGAAGCAAGAGCTTTCTATAAACCAAAGAAAAATACACTTTAAAATAAAGCACGAAAAAAAGTCACATTAAAGTGACTTCAATCGTGTTTTTTTTATAATTTTTTGGCAATTTCTTCAGCGATAGCTGGAAGAGATAAATGATCAATTTTATTAGATAAAAATTCTAATTTTAAGCAATCTTCACCGCTATAACGAGGAATCACATGAACATGAAAATGCATAACAGTTTGTCCTGCAACTTTATTCGTATTAATCAACACATTTACTCCAGTCGCGCCTAATGAAGCGACTTGAGCCTGTGCGATATGTTGGGCAACACTCATCACCTTTGATAACAAGTTTTTTGGGCAATATAACATATTTTGAAAATGTTCTTTAGGAATTACCAAAGTATGTCCTTTTGTAGTTTGTGATATATCTAAAAAAGCTAATACTTCGTCATCTTCATATACTTTATAGCAAGGAATTTCGCCTCTAACTATTTTACAAAAAATACAATCTTCCATTAATATACCTCCATTGATATATATTATTATATCACCAAGTTAATAGAAAAAAAGAGAGATTAAGGATAAATCCTTAAAGCTCTCTAGTTTTTTAATCATCGAAAATTTCTGAATAGTTGTTTTCTAAATAATCATAGAAATCTTGATCGTGAACATTATCCGCGATTTGATATTTCTTCAAATATTTAATAACTGCTTCTCTTTGGTTAGATGATGATTCTCCCAATTGTTCAGCAATCTTTTTAGTATTCTTTCCATATACTTTTTTACCATCAACTTCAGTAGTTTCTTCATTTAATGCTGTTGAAGAGAAATTATAATCATTAACTAAAACGATATAATAAGCATTTGTTGAAGAATCAAAGTGATAATATTTTGATAATGTTGAATCATTTTCTGATGTAGCAGGAGTCAAGAAACGAACTGTTTTTTCTTCTGTACCTACTTTATATTTAACTGTTTTAATATATGAAGCAACAGATGTAGAGAAAGCACGATTAGTAATAACACTTGGTAAATCAGAAATACCTTCTGACTTAGTATATAAATCAGAACCAGTGAAATCCTTTTTAGCTAACTCTCTTTGTTTTAGAACTTTTCCCCAGTTAATTGTATATGTTCCACTTCCTGTAAATTCATCTTCAATAGAAGTATCAATATCTACATCATCTTTCATAGTATAGATACCAGTAACATCATTGTAATCAGCAATTTTAGCAATTCTTTCTTCAAGTTGTTGATTTAAATTATAGTGAGTTGAAGCGAATGTAGCTTCAGCACCTGTCAAATCGACACCTTTCCAAATTCTTGCTAAAGATTCTAAATCTAATTCTTCATCGACAGTCTTAATTTCATTACCTTTGACATCGATATATTGAGACAACCAGTCAGTAATTAAAGAAGATACTGCACTTGGTTTTTCATCGATCTTTTCAATCTTAATATAAGAAATATCTCTAGCTTGTGCTCTACCTAATGTGTTAAATTGGTTTTCACACATATATTTTGCTGTTAATAATTCTTTTAAAATTGTTGATCTAAAGTTTTTCTTAAAATAATCTGAATAATCAGCATGGAAAATTTCATCGAAATCATCGACAGTAACATCTGGAAGAATCAAATAATCATTGTTATATGATTTTCCCTCTGGAAGATAAACATTGTATAAAGAATTTGATAATTCTTTTACTAATTTTTCTTCTTGGAATAAAGAGTCAACATCGTAAGCACCATCTTTAACTTTATCAATTAATTTTTGTTTACATTTCTTTTCAACTTCCGCTTCAAAATTTTCTTCACTACCATAGAACTCTGGTAATTCAATTTCCGCGATAATATTAATTAAATTTTTTAATATAGTTGATGAAGAAGAACCTGCATCTAAATAATTATCGAAAAGTAATTGATATGTATTTCTAAAATATTCTGTATTATCATTTGTAAAATTGACAAGTTTATCATCTAAACCATTTGGCTTAGCTTGAACTGAAGAACAGCTAGCTAAAACTAATCCGCATCCTACTACAGAAAGAACTAATAAATTTTTTAATGTCTTTTTCATATTTCGTTCCTCCTATGCTAATAACCATTCAGGGATACCATCAAATAATTTATTATCCCCATTATAAATATCATTGAATGTAACTTGTTTTGCTGCTTTTTCAGCATCTTGTAATTGTAATAATTGAACAAATGATTTTAAAGTAGCTGTAGTTGAAGCATCATTTGTATATTCAGTTTGTGCACGTTGTGAAGCAATATACTTATTAATTAATGATTTAACTTCATCTTTAATTTCTACATGAGAAGCTGATACTAATTCTTCATAAATACGATAATTTAAGTATGGATCGAATCCTTTAACAGCATCTTTAACCTTCTTTGCACGTTCTGTATATGTAGCATTATTAGAAGCAACAGCAGTAATAAATCTCTTATCTTCAGAAACATCTGTAGATGTAGAAGGAATATTTTCTGTTGAATAATAATTTAACATTTCTTCATCAGTTCCATTAAATGGTGATTTGTTAATTGTGATAAAGTGAATTCCTTGATAAGAAGAACCAGCACGAGTCACAAGAATTGGATTACCATTTCCATCAGTTAAGACTGGTTTTGAACTTAAGTTAGGGAATAGTTTGAACTTTGTTGAATCTCCAGTATAACCTTCATTAGTAATAACTGAAATACCATGATCGTTGAAATATGTATTGAAGACGATATTTCTTGGATAAACTGATTCGTCAACATCTTTAACATTTCCGTTTGCATCTTTATATGTCTTAACATTGCCATTAACCTTTGGTGTTTCCTCTGTTAATGTGCTTAGATATTCAACTACTTTATAAGGGATTTCATTGACTGATGATAGAGCTTCTTTAACTGTTACTCTATCGCTAGAATCAACATCATAATTAAAATTAAATGATTTATCTAATTTCAATTCTTGTTCAATAGTTTCGCCTTCCACTCTTGCCTTTAAATTTGGATCATCATTTAAATAAGCATCATAAGCAAAGACATTATATTTAAATTCAGATACAAAGCTTGTATCTTGATCCATAATACCTAAATCACCGAAATATGAAGCAGATGAATCATCACCGCTATTATCTTCTGAGTTTTCTTTTGCCACTTGACCAAAAGTAAACTTATTATCAATTAAAGAATTAATAACTGAAGAAATCTTTGTTGCTTCTGTAGCAGTAATAGTACCATTATATAATGAGCTTCCTGCGTTATCAGTTTTTACTAAGATATGTGAAACATGATATGGAGTTTTTGTTGCTAGATATTCAAGTTTCAAAGAATCCATATGATCATCATAATACTTATCTTCATAAACTTTCTTTTGTTCATCTAAAGTATAAACTTCTCTTAATTCTTTAAGATTGTCTACTCCTTCTTCTTCCAATAAAGCAGACAATTCTGTTTTATATGTAGTGGAATTATCAGAAGCTTGTTTTTTTGCTTTTTCTGTGAAATCATCAATTCGTGAATTTACAGCATTGGTAATTGTTGTTGTAATTGGTTGGGCTTCTCTAATTAAAACGTCATAAATAGCGTTGTAATATGCTGATGCACCTGATGTAGTTTCTGAATATTCTGCAAATAAGTCATCAGCTGTATAGTACTTATCTCCAACTTTAACAATAACTTCCTTAGTTTGTCCATCTGATGTAACTTTGTTTGCTTTAACATCTGAACAACCAGTTAATGTTCCAAGTGTGAGTAAACCCATTAGTGATAACGTAATAATACGTTTATTCATAAAAGTATTTCCTCCTCCTATATTAAAATATAGCGATATTATTCTACTTGAAATCTATAACTATTTCAAGAAAAAAAAGATTAATTTATATTTTATATAAATATCAAATGAAGCGATATACAAAATTAGTGAAAAATTGGGCACTTTTTATTTTTTTTGAAATATTTATTGTCATTCAATAAAAATATTCATAGTCTAAATTGAAAACAAAAGGAGGGATTTTTTCTATGAATGAAATTGGTGGAAACACATTCACATTTATCCTTGTTTTGTTTATCTTATTAGCACTTTTTGGATGCTTTTGTAGATAGCGTCTAAACTTATTTAGGAGGAAAAAAGATGAACGTAAATAATGGTGCCGCAAGTGCATTTGCCATAATTTTAGTACTATTTATTTTACTTGTAATTATCGGTTGTGGATGGGGCTCAAATAATAATACATCCTGCTGTACTTGGTAAATAAAAATCTAACCGAAGGCGAAATTTAGTTTTTCGCCTTTTTTATTGTTTTTTAATCGTTTTTAATAATTTATGCAAAGTTTTATTAAATTTACTTTTTTAAATTTTTTATTATTTTTTGCAATAAAATTTTTTTAAAAAAATTCTCATGATTTATCACTTGTTTTATTATATTTTTTTACAAAAAATAAAATAAGTGTTTTATATATTCCCTCGTTAGTGTAGAATAATAAAGATTGAGGAGATTTTTATGAAAGAATTAATTATTAAAGATCTACACGTTAGTGTAGAAGACAAAGAAATTTTAAAAGGTGTTAACCTCACTATAAATTCAAACGAAACTATCGCATTATTAGGCCCTAATGGTCATGGTAAGTCAACCCTTTTAGCGGCTATTATGGGTAATCCAAAATACAAAGTAACCAAAGGATCTATCACCCTTGATGGAGAAGACGTTCTAGCCATGAAAGTAGATGAAAGAGCTAGAAAAGGTGTCTTTTTAGCTATGCAATATCCTAGTGAAGTCCCAGGTGTTGTTAACGCTGATTTTTTGAAAGCTGCCATAAATGCAAGAAGAGAAAATCCTATTAAATTATTTGAATTTTATCGTTCTTTAGAGACCGCATCCAAAAAAATGCACATTTCCATGGATATGGCTCAAAGATTCTTGAATGAAGGCTTCTCAGGTGGAGAAAAGAAAAGAAATGAAATTCTTCAAATGTTACTTTTTAATCCAGATTTATCCATGTTAGATGAAATCGATTCTGGGCTTGATGTCGATGCTTTAGTATGCGTTTCCGATGCTATTAAAGAATGTCAACAAAAAGGAATGTCCTTCCTTGTTATTTCCCATTACGCAAGATTATATCAATTAATTCAACCAACGAGAGTTGCGGTTATGATAAATGGAAAAATTGCCGTTGAAGGTGGTAAAGAAATCATCGATAGAATTGATACCCAAGGATATGAATGGATCAAATATGAATTGGGAATTGAAATTGAAAAAGAAGACAATTCTATGAATAAAACTTCAATCGGAGTTTGTGCAACTAGAGAAGCAACAAAAGGAAAATAGGTGTAAATTATGATAAATTTATTCGAACAAAAAGCGGATAATATCAAAAGCCTATTGGATAAAGACAAAATTACTTTTGATATTAATGCTATTGACAAAACAAATATACGGATTGATTGGAAAAATATCAATTTAAAAGAAGTCATACTGAATATTCATGGTGAAAATGAAGTAAAGATTATAGAAGTGGGAGAACCTAATGGTATAAAAATCACTTATAATTTAGACGAATATGCGAAACTATTCCTTTGTTTGGCGACCTTTTATCAAGGTGAACAAGCAAATTATCGTATCACATTAAAGAATGATTCTTTTTTCAAAGGTGCACTTGCTGATTTCTCATATGGCAACAAAGAATTTAATTTTGATTGTGAATTGCGTGGTCAAGGAGCATATGCAACTTGGAATCTAGCTTCTTTATCCACTAAAGAAGACATTAAGTCATTCACCATATCATTCTATCATTACGCTCCTCATACATACGCAAAGATGGAAAATTATGGTGTTTGTGAAAATGAATCCAAAATGTATTTTTTAGGAACCTCTTCTATTGAAAAAGGAGCAAAAAAATCTTCAACCCACCAAAGTGCAAAAATAATGGTTTTCGATCCATCTTGCAAAGCGAAGGCTTCTCCAACATTATGCATCGATGAAAATGATGTTGAAGCTTCTCACGCAGCTGTAGTAGGACAAATTAATGAGGATCATATTTTCTATCTAATGTCACGTGGTTTAGAGGAAGAAGATGCTAAGAAATTAATTACTTTGGGATATTTGAATCCAATATTAAACTTCTTCGATGAGGGAGAAATATTAGAGGAAATCAAACAAAGCATAGAAAAGAGGATGTAAAAATGTTTGATGTAACACAAATACGAAAAGATTTCCCGATGTTAAGAGGATTAAAAATGCAAAATAAAGATTTCATTTATTTTGATAATGCCGCTACTACATTAAAGCCAAATTGCGTCATTGATGCAATTAAAGATTACTATGAAAATTATTCGATGAACACTCATCGTGGTGATTATGATTTAGCTTATAAAGCCGATGAAGCATATGAAGATAGTAGACAAACTGTTGCCTCTTTTATCGGCGCTAAAAAAACTGAAATTGCCTTTACCTCTGGGGCATCAATGGGACTAAACATTATCGCTTATGGTTGGAAAAAATTCTTAACTAAAGAAGATGAAATTTTATTGACAGAAGCTGAACATGCTTCCAATGTTCTCCCTTGGTTTAGAGTGGCCGAAGAAGTAGGATGTAAAATTTCCTATATGCCTTTGGATGCAGATGGAAAATGCACAGTTGAAAATCTAAAAAAAGTAATTTCAAATAAAACAAAAGTAATTTCATTAGCCCATATCACTAATGTTTTAGGATTTGAAAATGATATTAAAGAATTGTGCAAAGTAGCCCACGAATACGGATCCATTTTTGTCTGTGATGGTGCTCAATCTGTCCCTCACATGAAAATTGATGTTAAAGATTTAGATGTTGATTTTTTAACTTTTTCTGGTCACAAAATGTGTGGACCAACTGGCATTGGCGTATTATATGGAAAATTTGAATTATTAGATAAAATCGACCCTCTCTTATTAGGAGGAGGCATGAATTCCACCTTCTCTTTATGTGGGGATGTATCTCTTCTTTTACCTCCAACAAAATTTGAGGCTGGAACACAAAATATTGAAGGTGTAATCGGCTTGGGTGCAGCGATTAAATATTTACAAAGAATAGGTATGTCTAATATCGAAAAATATGAAAGAGAATTGCGCGCATATTTAATTGAAAAAATAAAAAATGTGCCAAATATAATTCTATACAATGAAAAAGCTAATACTGGCATTGTCACATTTAACATCAAAGGAGTTCATGCTCAAGATGAATCTTCTTTACTAAATTCTAAAGGAATATGCGTTCGCTCTGGACAACATTGCGCCAAACTATTAGTGGAACGTTTTGGTACCGATGCTACTTGCAGAGCAAGTTTATATTTTTATAACACTTATGCTGAAATTGACGCTTTTATTTCAGCACTTATGGAAGGTGGCGACTTTTTAGATGCATTTTTCAATTAGTCAAGAAATGATGAGAGAAATCATTATGGATCATTACCAAAATCCACGTAATAAACGAGAAGGCGATGATTCTTATCAAACAATATATATGGATTCAACTAGTTGCATCGATAAAATATATGTGCAAATAAAAATTGTTGATAATATTTTTCAAGATGTTTGTTGGCATGGAACAGGATGTGCAATTTCCACTGCATCCACTTCCATTATGAGTGAACTTTTAAAAGGAAAGACCGTTGAAGAAGGTAACAAAATTATCGATAATTACGTCAACATGATTACTGGTAATGAATATGATCCCGACATGCTAGATGAAGCAGTTGTTTTTATGAATACTTCTCGTCAACCTTCACGCATTAAATGTGCAACAATCGGATTTAATGGCGTAAGAAAAATATTAAGTGGGGAGGATATTTATGAACGATAATTTAGAAAAGGTAATAACAAACCCAGAAGATTATAAATATGGTTTCAAAAATGAAGACGTCTCAGTAAAAAAGACAAATATAGGGTTAAATGAAGATATCGTAAGAGAAATATCTTCTTTAAAAAATGAACCTGAATGGATGCTTGAATTCCGTTTAAAATCACTAAAAGCTTTTGAAGAATCACCTCTTCCTTCTTTCGGTCCAGATTTAAGTGAACTTGATTTTTCTTCATATACATATTTTATCCGTCCTTCTGATAAAGAAGAAAAATCATGGGATAAAGTACCAGAAACAATCAAAAACACATTCCAAAAATTAGGTATTCCTGAAGCGGAGCAAAAGTATTTAGCGGGTGTTTCTACTCAATACGAAAGTGAAGTTGTCTATCACAACATGTTAAAAGAAGTAGAAGATAAAGGTGTCATTTTCCTTTCTACTGACATGGCTTTGAAAACATGTCCTGAATTATTTAAAAAATATTTCAATAAGGTAGTACCTTATCAAGACAATAAATTTGCATCTTTAAATGGAGCTGTTTGGTCTGGTGGTTCCTTTATCTATGTTCCAAAAGGCGTAAAACTAGAAAAGCCACTTCAATCTTACTTTAGAATCAACAATGAAAAATCCGGTCAATTTGAAAGAACGTTAATCATCGTTGATGAAGGGGCTGATGTGCACTATGTAGAAGGATGTACCGCTCCTATATATTCTAAAGAATCTCTTCACGCTGCTGTAGTGGAAATCTACATTGAAAAAGGTGGCCGTTGCCGTTATTCGACCATTCAAAACTGGTCTAATAATATCGTCAATTTAGTTACTAAAAGAGCCTTAGTCGAAGAAGATGGTTTAATGGAATGGATCGATGGTAATATCGGTTCACAAGTCAATATGAAATATCCAGCTTGTGTCTTAAATGGGCCAAGAGCGAAAGGAACATGTATCTCTATTGCTGTTGCGGATAAAGGTCAATATCAAGATGCAGGCGCTAAAATGATTCATTTAGCAGAATCAACTACTTCAACAATAATTTCCAAATCTATTGTAAAACATGGAGGAGTAGCTAATTATCGTGGAAAAGTATTTATGAGCAAAAATGCTTCATCATCTAAGTCACATGTTGAATGTGATACATTAATTCTTGATGATATTTCAGCTTCCGATACAATTCCTACAAATATTTGTGAAAATAATACTTCTTTCTTAGAGCATGAAGCTACTGTGTCTAAAATAAATGAAGAACAATTATTTTATTTAATGTCACGTGGATTAAGTGAAAAAGAAGCTACTCAAATGATTATTATGGGCTTTATTGAACCATTCTCAAAAGAATTACCAATGGAATATGCCGTCGAATTAAATCAATTAATTAAGATGGATATGGAAGGTAGTGTTGGATAATATGGATTACGACATCATTGTAGTAGGAGGAGGCCATGCTGGCATGGAAGCCGCTTTTGCTTCTGCCCATATGGGCTTAAATACGCTACTTATCACATTAAATAAAAAAATGATGGCTAATATGCCATGTAATCCTTCTATAGGAGGTTCAGCCAAAGGTATCGTAGTAAGAGAAATTGATGCTCTTGGTGGCATGATGGGAAAGGCCGCTGATAAAGGGCAACTTCAAATGAAAATGCTAAACACCGGTAAAGGGCCTGGAGTTCAATGTTTAAGAGCACAAGAAGATAAACTAGATTATCCAAAGGCGATGCAAGAGTTGGCGTTTAACTGTCCTCATCTTACTATCGAGGAAGGGATGGTAACTTCTTTATTACATAACGATCATGAAGTTTTCGGCGTTAAAATTGGTGAAAAGGAAATTACTTCTAAAGCCGTCATTTTAACAACCGGAACTTATATGGAAAGCAAAATAATACGTGGACATAATGCCGTTATAGGT
>JBJFEV010000030.1:0-13885 GCA_051891155.1 Bacilli bacterium | reverse complement strand
CGTGACTGGACTTTCACCAGTAAGATTAATGCCATGCCCGGCACACAAAATAAAATAACTTGAAAGGGATTCTTTCAAGTTATTTATCTAAATTTTAATTCTTATTGCATCAAGAATTGTTTTTTCAGCAGCTTCGCGGCCATATTTATCTACTTCATTTTTATCTCTTATTTCATGAGTTAAACAACATGGTCCACCAATACAACCACCAGTACATGCCATACCTTCGATAAAATTATATGTTTTATCACCTATGTTATATTTATTTAAGGCCAATTTGCAATTATCGATTCCATCAGCTTGTAAAGCTTTAACTTCAAAGGTTGATCCTTGTTCTTTTAATGCTTCAACTACTGATTCACTTAAACCGCCTGCACGAGCGAAAATTCTTCCAAAATAAGAAGCGTTATCAAGTTTATTTTCTTCTAATTCGCTTGCTACGATATTTCTACTATCGATAAGAGCTTGCAATTCTTCAAAAGTCATAACAGAATCAACGTAAGGTTTAACATTTTCATCTAGTCCTTCATTTTTCTTTGCAATACAAGGGCCGATAAAGACAGTCTTTGCTGTTGGATCAATGGATTTAATATATTTAGCCACAGCAACCATTGGTGATGGGTTATGTGAAATTTTATCCGCTACTTTTGGATAATTTTTCTTAATTAATTGAACAAAAGCAGGGCAACAAGAAGAAGTTAATTGTCCTCTTTCTTCAAGTTCCTTTGCTTCATCAAATGCCACCATATCTGCACCTAATGCAGCTTCGATAACTGAATGGAATCCTAAATGTTTAATTGCAGTAATAACTTGACCTAATGTCGCATACTTAAATTGAGAAGAAATAGAAGGAGCCACTATCGCATAGACTTTGTATTTTTTAGAGAAATCACTATCTTTAATCATATTGATAACATCACCGATAAATGATTTATCCATAATTGCTCCAAATGGACATTGAGCGACACAGTGACCGCAGTTGATACATTTTTCTTCATCGATATCAGCGGCAAAATTTTCATCTATAGTCAATGCTTTAATTTTACAAGCTTGTTGACAAGGTCTTAAGAAATTTTGAATTGCATTATATGAGCAAGCTTTAGCACATAATCCACAGTTGACGCAAAGTTCTTTATCAATGGAAGCAGTTCTAGTCTTAGGATCAAATTTAATTGCGTTCTTTCGACATGCTTTTTCACATCTATGAGCGATACATCCACGACAAACATTAGTAACTTGATATCCACCAATTGGACATTCATCACAAGCAATTTTAATTACTTGTACAATATTTTTAGATAAATTAGGATTATTGGTAGCAACTTTTATTCTTTCTTCTACGATTGCTCTTTCTTTATATATACAACATCTCATAGAAGGTTTTGGACCTGGAATAATCGTTTTAGGAATATCATATAAATCTTCTTGTAAAGAATCATTCCATATAGATTTGGCAACTTCTTTTAATACTTTGTACTTAAGTTCTTGCACTCTCGTATCAAATTTTGGTGTTGGTTCATTCATACTTTAAAACTCCTCTTTATTAAAAATAACTTATTTTTATATTTTTATCTAATAAACGTAATGTTTTAGTCATTTCATCAATAATTTGCATTTTAGTCGAAAAAGCTAATGCTAATCCTTCTTGTTGATGGGCCGCATTAATTGCACAACCAACAAAGAAGTTAATGTCTGTAGCTTCTTCTAACAATAATCTTGTAATTTGAGAAGCACCATCAGGAAGATAGCACCAATCAAAATAAGATGAATTATCTCCATAATAATTCTTTACGTTTTCTAGTACTTTGTTCATTGTAATAACGCCTTCAGTAACTAGATCCACACCATCAATCTTAGCGGTTGGTGGTATGTTACGATCTAAATAATCTAAATCGTATAATAATGGTTTCTTTAAATATTCAGCAACTATATGTGAAGTAGTTCCTCCACAAACAATATGTTTTCCTTCTTTTCCAAAAAACAAAGACAACATTTTTTCATCGTCTTCTTTGGTAGACGGAGGACCCATCATCAAATTAACTTGCTTTCTTTGTCTTATTTTTACAATAGCACAAGTGGAGTCATCTCCTGGTTTACCATCATATAGTTTATTAACATAATCAATCAGTGTAGTTGCTAATGATTTGGAAGAAGTTTTAGAATCATAAATTGCTTCCACATAAGCATGTATTTGTGGCAAATCCCATCCAAAATTCAAAACTTGTCCAATCCCAGCATGAACAACACCATCAGATAGTAGGACAAATGTATCGTCACAACTTGCCACTACTTTAGTATGATATATCCTTTTGTTATCAATTGTCTCACAAGTCATATTAAGAGTAACTACTTTACCATTATGAACATAAAAAGGCATAGGATTATCATAATTATATATTTCGACAAATTTATTATCGGTAATCTTTATAATAGAGAATGTGGAATAAGCAATATTTCTTTCATTACAAACTGGAAGAGTTTCCGCGATTGCTTTGACACATTCAATCATTGAGATATTATGGGCGATCATAGTCGCAATCATCTTAGAAGTTAAAGTAGATAAAATACTAGCTTTAACACCTGAGCCAAGACCATCCGCTAAAACGAGAACTGTTGTTTTAGCATCAGGACGAATCACTTGAATATGATCCCCGCAAAGTTGTTCTTTATCATGGTTGATAGATAGATAACCAACCTCCGCAAAATAATTATTTATCATCATCTTTTAGCGTTTCCTTTAACGATAATAATGCAACTTTGGTAGCTGCTGCTGATTCACCTAAAAGATTTGCTATTTCTTGGACAGTACGCATATTCTTTTCGATGACTTCATCAGTAATTTCAATAGTTCTATTAACTACTTCATTTTTTCTCAAGCTTTCTTTTTGTTCAGATGAAATATCTCTCATTATGGAAATAAGAATATGGAATTGTTCATCGTAAACAATGGTCGTTTCTACGTATTTATCATATTCCGCTAAATACTCTTTTTTGCCATGAATGATTTTTCCTTCTAATGCATCATAAAAAGAAGAAGGATCAAGTATTGATGTAACATTTCCACCTAAAATATAATCTTTATTCTTAATTCCAATTAATGAGCACATAGCTCTATTCATCAATTGAACATTTAAATTTTCATCTAATACCATCAAAGCATTAGGTGTATTATAAACAATATTATTAGCAAAAGATTGTGATTTTTCCATCAGATATGGTAAACACATTTCTTTAACTGCTCTTCCTTGAAGAATTGCAATAGCTTTATCACGACAAGTTTTATAACCACATGAACCACAATTTAGTTCAGCTTGTTTGTTCTTTTTACCCATTTCATTTAAAACATTTTTTATATCTTCATCTGAAGGTACTGCTTTAAATAAATATTTCTTTTCAAAAGACTTTTTAATATCAAAATAAGCTATATCAGCAACTTCAAAATCTTCTTTGCCTGCATGTTTTGCAACATTGATGTAACCTTGGATAGTTTCATCATAATTGCGTGAAAGAGCAGGTCCATGAATACAAGAAGCTGTGCACATAGACATTTCAATAAAACATTTATGCACACCTCCATTAACGATACTTTCAAGGGCATTTTTTACCGCAGTAATACCGCTTAATGAAATATATTCATAATCCTTCGCTTCACATTCCATGGTTTTTAAAATACCACCTTCAGTTGGGAATAGACGCGCTTTTGATTTTTCCGTAATCTTTTTATCTTGCTCTTCTTCAATTACGATATCAGCTTCATTTAGCATTTTATCAAGTTCGATAAAAGTTAAAGCAGCATCAACAAATTTTTCCTTATTGATATATACTTCATCTTTTTTGGCAATACAAGGACCGATAAAAACTAC
Organism: Bacilli bacterium; assembly: GCA_051891155.1. GTDB lineage: Bacteria > Bacillota_I > Bacilli_A > RFN20 > CAG-449 > UBA3210. The sequence continues at coordinate 10,022 of JBJFEV010000030.1, read as the reverse complement.
ATAAGCATCGTTATGACGAGACTTAATATCTTTACCATGAGCAAGCATTGGGCTTAAAACATCTGCTAAATATGGTAAACATTCAGGATAATGCTTTTGAATCATCAAATTAACGGAATGACAGCATGATGAAATGATGATATCTCTATCATCCTTTTTTAGCATTTCATCATATGCTTTTTTTACAATTGTAGCCCCAATTGCGGTTTCTTCTACATCATAAAATCCCAACTTCTTCAAAGCTTCTTTCATAGTTCGAATAGAAGCATGACGATAATTGGCTAAGAACGATGGAGCTAATGAAACAATAACCTTTTTTCCTGATTTAATTAAATCTTTTACAATTGCAATATCGCTTCTAATTTCTTTTGCGTTTTGAGGGCATGATAAATAACATTTTCCACACAAAATACAATCATCTTTTACAATAGAAGCTTGATTGTCGACAAAAGATATGGCCTTTGTCGGACAACTACGAATACACTTATAACAATTCTTACAGTCATTCTTCTTGGTACCTAACGCATAAACCATAACTTTTGCCTCCATCTTTTTTTAATTTTTTTAAATACGATCCAAAACGTATTTTTTAAATACTTCTTGGAAATTAGATACTGTTACGCCAGTAATAATTTCGTCATCAACTTTAATTGAGACACCAGCAACTCCACATTTGCCTAGGCAGAATGTCGCTCTTAAAATAACCTTGTCTTCTAAATGGTTTTCGCTTATCGCTTTTTTTGTACATTCGATAATATCATAACTACCTTTTAAGTGGCATGATGAGCCAACACAAATTTGGATATCTTTCATTTTATTTTTCCCCTTTATATGCTTTCTTTAAAATAACCTTCATATCTTCAACAAGTGGTACTCTTGGGTTACATGGAGAACATTGATCTTCATATGCAAGAACAGCAATTTCATCAATGTTTTCATTCCATTTAGCCTCATCAATTCCCATAGCAGCAAAGTTATTAGCTAATCCAATTTTAGCGGATAATTCTTCAACTGCTTTAGCAAATGATTCAACACCTTCTGCTGGAGTAGAAGCTTTTAATCCTAATAATTTAGCGATATCTTGATACTTCTTATCAGCGCAATATGTGTTGTATTTTGGCCATGTTGATAACTTTGTAGGTGTAGTTCCATTATATCTTATAACATAAGGTAATACAACTGAGCAGGTGTAGCCATGTACTGTATGGTGGTATGCACCAATCTTATGTGCTAAAGAGTGAGCCATTCCTAAGAATGCATTAGCGAATGCCATACCAGCGATTGTAGCTGCATTGTGCATTTTTTCTCTTGCTTCTAAGTCATTTTTACCATCTGCTACACATCTTGGTAAATATTCAAATACTAACTTAATTGCTTGTAATGCTAAACCATCTGTGTAATCGTTTGCCATAACTGAAACATAAGCTTCAACTGCATGAGTTAAGACATCCATACCAGTCATTGCAGTTGGTCTAGCTGGTAAATTTGTAGTAAATTCTGGATCAACAATTGCAACTGTTGGAGTTAAAGAATAGTCAGTTAATGGATATTTCTTATTATTCTTCTTATCAGAAATAACCGCGAAAGGAGTAACTTCTGAACCTGTTCCTGAAGTTGTTGGGATACAGATTAATTTTGTTTTCTTTCCTAATTCTGGATATTTGAATGCTCTCTTACGGATATCCATGAATTTTTGTTTTAAATCATCGAAATTAACTTCTGGATGTTCATAGAATAACCACATACCTTTTGCAGCGTCCATAACAGAACCACCACCAAGAGCAATAATAGTATCTGGTTCAAATGATTTCATAATTTGAGTACCACGTCTTACTGTTTCAATATCTGGATCTGGTTCAACATCACAGAATAATTGAATTTGAACTGGTTCTCTTCTTAAAGATAATTGTTCTGTAATTTTATTTAAGAAGCCAAATTGTACCATTGATCCATCAGTAACGATGAATACTTTAGTAACGTTACGGCATGATTGTAAATATTGAATTGAATTTCTTTCAAAATAAATCTTACTTGGGACCTTAAACCATTGCATAGTATTTCTTCTCTTACCTACTTTCTTAATATTTAATAGGTTAACCGCACTTACGTTTCCACCTACTGAGTTTTTACCATAGCTACCACAACCTAATGTTAATGATGGTAAGAATGAGTTATAAACATTACCGATACCACCAAAGGTTGAAGGAGAATTCCAAATGATTCTCATCGCTTTACATGCTTCACCGAAATCATCTGCCATCTTTTGTTCTTTACAGTGAATAGTTGCAGAGTGGCCTAAACCATTGAATTCAACAGAAGCTGCAGCTAAAGCAAAACCTTCTTTTTCATCTTTAGATTTATAGAAAGCTAATACTGGAGAAAGCTTTTCTCTTGATAAAGGTTCTTTTGGTCCAATTTCTTTACATTCAACACCGATAATTACTGTATCTTCTGGAACATCAAATCCAGCATTTTTAGCAATTTCAACTGGTGAGTGACCAACGATATTTGGATTTAATCTTGCTGCTGTTTCAACATCAGCATCTTTGCAAGTTACACCGAACATATATTTCTCAAGTTTTTCTTTTTCTTCTGGTGTTGCAAAATAAACTTTAAAGCGTTTGAATAATTTCTTTGCTTCTTCATATACTTCTTTATCGATAATACAGTTTTGTTCTGATGCACAAATCATACCATTATCGAATGATTTAGAAATAACAACATCGTTGACAGCTTGTTCAACATTAGCGGATTTATTAATATATGCAGGAACATTACCAGCACCGACACCTAAAGCAGGTTTACCGCATGAATAAGCAGCTTTAACCATCGCATTACCACCAGTAGCAAGGATTGTAGCTACACCTGGATGATTCATCAATAAAGAAGTTGCTTCCATAGAACCGTGTTCAATCCATTGAATACAATCTTCTGGAGCACCAGCTGCAACAGCAGCATCTCTAATTACAATCGCAGCTGCTTTAGAGCATTCAAATGCAGATGGATGGAATGAGAAAATAATTGGATTTCTTGTTTTTAAAGAAATTAAAGATTTAAAGATAACTGTAGATGTTGGGTTAGTAACTGGAGTGATACCAGCGATAACACCAACTGGATCAGCGATTTCAGTTATACCAGTAACTGGATCATCTGAAATAACACCAACTGTTTTTAAGTGTCTCATGTTATTAACAACATATTCACACGCAAATAAATTTTTAGTAGCTTTATCTTCAAAGATACCTCTACCTGTTTCATCGATAGCAATTTTTGCTAAAGAACCATGGTTGTCTAGACCAGCGACTGAACACTTAGCAACGATAAAATCAACTGCTTCTTGGTCTAATAGTAAGAATTTTTCTAATGCAACTTGTCCTTTTTTAACAAGTGCATCTACTTCTTCTGCAGCGCTTACTTGTACTTCTTCAACTGCTTTTACTGTTTTTTCTGCCATAATTAAATCTCCTTCATATTCTTTCTTTTTAATTTGTGTGACAATACAGCAAGAGAACTAGCTAAATTTACGTTCTCTACTACGACATCCTTAGGGACATCTAAATGGATTGGGGTAAAATTCCAAATTGCTTCAATACCTGATTCAACCAATATATTGACAATTTCTTGCGATACATCGGAAGGGGTTGTAACAATTGCAATCTGACAATTAAGATGGGGAACAATTTCTTTAATTTTCGAAACATCATAGATAGGTTTATCCTTTATATTAGTGCCAACTAAGCGAGGATCAATATCAAATCCAGCTACTATTCTTAAACCAAAAGATGAAAATCCTTTGTATTTCATAAAAGCTTGTCCTAGATGACCTACACCCACGATTACGGCCTCAGAAATTTCATTGTAACCTAGAAATTGTTCTAGATCTTCAATGAGTTCTTTAACTTTTCTTCCTTCGCGCGGTTTTCCTTCTTTTTTGGTCACTATCTGAAGATCTTTCCTAACCTGCTCCTCCGTCAACTCTAAAGCTCTTGCAATCATAGGAGAAGATACATTTTCAATATGCGATTCATCCAACGATAATAGATACTTTAGGTATAATGGATATCGTTCTAATTGCTTGTTCGAAACATTCTTAATGTCCATAAAACCCTCCAATCAGTATTTTTTTACCAAAATCATTTTAAAACAAAATTGTAGTAATTATCAATAATTTTTTACCGATTATTTGTAAAACCGCTTTCAAGCAAAAAATTCTGACAAAAAAGTACTAAATAAGATGATATATATTTCTTTTCTTAAACAATTTTTATATATAAAAAGATATGTCCTTATGGACATATCCAGAAAGAATATATTTTTATTGTTTAGAAAAAAAGATTTATCTAAAAAAAAACAGCTTTTTCTTCTTATAATTTAGAAATATCTTGGATGAGTTCATCGACTTTTTCTTTAGGTGTAGCAAAAGAAATAACAAAACGAATTGATGAACGATTTTCATCTATATCTTCCCACTTTTCGAAATCGTACATTTCATTTAGCTTCTTTATCTTATCGTTCTCCATGATTACAAAAATTTGATTAGTTTGTGAAATATTAGCTAATTTTATATTTCTTTTTACTAAGGCATCTTGTAAATAAGAAGCTAATTTATTTTCATATTCCCCCATTTGAAAATATAAATCATCTTTAAATACTGTTTCAAATTCAATTCCTAAGACAAAACCTTTAGCAAGCATTGCTCCCTTATTTTTAATTTGATAACGAAAATCTTTTTGAAGTTTTTCATTAACGATAACTAAAGCTTCCCCTGAGGTTAATCCAATTTTAGTTCCACCTATATAAAACATATCGCAATGAGAAGCAAGGAATTCACAACTCATATCATTTTCTAAAGAAGTTAATGCGGAAGCCAATCTCGCTCCATCAATAAATAAATATAGATTTTCTTTTTGACATAATGAATAAATATCTTCTAATTCCTTCTTCGAATAAATTGTTCCGCATTCAGTCGAATTAGAAATATATACCATACCGATTTTTACCATATGTTCATCATGATGATAATGAAGAGCTTCTTTTATCATTTCACAAGTAATCTTGCCATCTTTACCTTCAATTGCAAAAATCTTATGACCACTGGCTTCCACAGCCCCAGTTTCATGAACATTAATATGGCCAGTCTTTACACATAAAACTGCTTCATATGGGCGAAGTATATATGATATTCCAACCATATTAGTTTGTGTTCCTCCACTTAAAAAGTGAACATCTGCTTGTGGGCAAGCAAACTTACGTTTAATTAATAAAGCCGCATTTTTACTATGTTTATCTAATCCATAACCATTGTTTTGTTCGCCTGACAAATCAAGTAAAGCTTGTAAAACTTGAGGATGGGCAATTTCACTATAATCATTCATAAAACTATACTTTTTCATAAAAATCCTCCCTTTAAGGAGACAGCAATCTATCTCTTTTACTAATTTTTAATAAAATTAATTATATCCTCTTTACATAATCCATGTTTTTTCCACAATTCTTCAACGCTTCCATGTTCAACATATTCATTTATCGCTTTGATTTTTACCTTAATAGGAATATTATTTTCTTTGATTAATGAAGAAACCTTTTCACCATATCCACCTGATTTAATTCCTTCTTCGATAATATATAGATTCTTTTTACCTTTAAATAAAGATTTATAAAGCTTTACATCAAGAGGATAAATTTTATTCATTTTAACTAAAGCTAAAGAATCGTCGTTTATTTCTTTTATAGATAATATTACTTCCTTAGCAATTCTTCCATATGTAAGAATAACAGAAGTAGCATTATCAAAATTTGAAGAACATTTGAAATCGCCTTTATCGATAAGAGGATAATCCAATTCTTGATAACATGTTTCTTTTCCTTTTGGAATTCTAATAATAGAAAGGAAAGAAGAATTTAGTGATTCTTCCAAATATTTATCTAGTTCCTCATATGTATCAATGGCATAAATGACTGTATTACGAAGTGTTGAAAATATAGAATAATCAAAAATTCCTTGATGAGTTATTCCATCACTTGGAACAATTCCACTTCTATCTAAAACTAAAACGAAAGGAAGTTTTTGCAATGTAATATCGTGGAATAATTGATCGAAACTTCTTTGTGCAAAAGTTGAATAAATGGCACAAACTGGCTTTAATGAAGAATATGCTAATCCTCCCCCAAAAGTAATGGCATGTTCTTCCGCTATACCAACATCGAAAAATCTATCTTTAAATGTCGAAGCAAATTCGCTCAAACCCGTACCTTCTTTCATAGCCGCGGTTATGGCACATATTTTTTCATCTTTTTTCGCTTTTTCCACTAATAAATGGCCAAAAACAGTAGAAAATGATTCACTAGGACAATCGTCAAGGACTATATCTTTATCAAATTTTGATACGCCGTGATATTTACTTGGTTCTTTTTCAGCTGGTTCGTATCCTTTACCTTTAATTGTTTTTACATGAATAAGCGTTACTTCATTTTCTCTTTTTTTCGCTTCTTGTAATAAAATAGATAACTTTTTAATATTATTTCCATCTACCGGTCCTAAATAACCTATATCAAAACAATCGAAAATATTCCTTCCAATAAGCAATCTTTTCATGCCATTTTTGATAAGTTTTATAAGTTTATATAAAGGTCTTCCAAGCAAAGGTATCTTTCTTAAAAAACTAGTTAATCCTCTTTTAAAACCTAAATAGCCTGAAGAATTTCTTAAGCGTGTAAAATGATGATGAATACCTCCAATATTAGGTGAGATAGACATTTCATTATCATTTAAAATAATTATTAAATTAATATGTCTTTTTGAACAATTATTAATCGCTTCAAAAACCATGCCATTAGTAAAAGCACCATCACCAACAACCGCAATAGACCAAGCATTATTTCCCTTTATCTTATTAGCTTCGGCAATACCAAGAGCTTGGGAAAGAGCGGTACCTGCATGACCTTCAGTAAAAGGGTCATGTTCAGATTCTTCTTTATTTTGGAAACCTGATATACCATTCATTTGTCGTAATGAGGCAAAATTTTCATATCGGCCCGTTAATAATTTATGTACATAGCTTTGATGTCCAACATCAAAAATAATCTTGTCTTCAGGAGAAGAAAAACATCTATGGAGCGCTAAAGTTAATTCCACTACTCCTAAATTTGATGATAGATGACCACCATTTTTAGAAACAGTATTAACAATAACTTCTCTCAACTCATCCGCTAATGCCTTTAATTCCTTCTTATCAAGTTTTTTTATATCGCTTGGCTGCTTAATTTGATCAATAATACGATTTGACATAATTTCATCTTTCTTTCTGTGAGACTTAGTAATTATACTGAAACGAGTCCTTTATTGCAATTTAAATTGTCATAAAGATTTAAAAAAAATATACTATTTGGAAATATATGTACCTACCAATTTCAATCTATCACATAAAGTACCTAGTTCCACAAGCATTTGTTTACCTTCATTAGTATTAATATTCCCTTCTAATTCAACAAAGAAATAATAATTCCACATTAATGTAGATAATGGTCTGCTCTTCAAATTACGCATATTAAAATTATGCATACCAATAATATTTAATGTTTTAGCAAGAGCTCCTGCTTCATTTTTGACAGTAAATACTAAGATAAAATTTGTTCCCATTTTCACTTCTGGACTTGGTAAATTCCTCACTTTTGAGAATATTGCAAATCTTGTAGTATTATTCTTATCAGTATTTATATTCTTTTCAATTATTTCAAGTCCATATAAAGATGCGGTCTCTTCCGACGCTATTGCGGCAACTGAATTATCATTTCTTTCTTTAACATGCAAAGCACTTAAAGCTGTATTAGCGCATTCGATAACATCAAATCCATGAGCTTGAATAAATTCCTTAGTTTGTTCAAGTGCTTGAGGATGAGAAATTACTGTTTTAACATCTTCTAATTTAGTCCCTTTTTTTACTAAAAGATTTTGATTTATTTCTAATTCATATATGCGATTAATATATAAGGATCCTTGAAAAACTAGATCCATTACTTCCCCCACATCACCTGCTGAAGAATTTTCAATCGGTAATACACAAGTATCACAGATTCCTTTTTCCACTGCTTTATAAGCTTCTTTAAAACTTTTATAAGGAACTAATTCACCATTAGAAAATAGCTTTTTTGAAGCGATATGAGCAAAAGCACCTTCTACTCCACAGTATGCAACTTTCATGCCATTGCATAAATAATTTTGATAAGATTTAGAAATATCCATTGTACTTCTTAAAAAATCTACATAGTAATTTTTGATTTCTTCATTTTGTATATAGGATGAATTTCTATCAATTACCTCATTTTCTCTTCCTTCATCATAAATAGGAAGAGCTCTTTCTTTTTTATATGAAGCCACTTCTTTTACGCAATTCATTCTCTTTTCAAATAATGAAGCAATATCTTTATCTATTTGATTAATTTTTTGTCGTATTTCTTTAATGTCCTTTTCCATAAACCTACTCCTATAAATATGATTGATACAATTTTTTGAATGCATCATATGAATTTTTAATTTGTTGTAATGACACGCAATAAGCAATTCGCACATAACCTTTAACTCCAAAAGAAGAAGAAGGTACTAATAATAAATTAAATTCTTTGGCTTTAGAAGAAAACTTATTATCATTTTCCTCTAATGCTTTAACAAAAAGATAAAACGCTCCTTGTGGATGTACAACTTCATATCCTATTTTATTTAAAATAGATGACAACTCCTTTAGATTTTCCTTATAACAATCAATATTAGATGTTATGCCAATAACTTTCGGAATTAAATGTTGAAACAAGGAAGGAGCACATACGTATCCTAAAGATCTTCCCGCTCCACAAATTGCAAAGAATAAAGAATCTGCTTGATGACATTTATTGCCCACTAAAAGATAGCCAATTCTTTCTCCTGGTAATGATAATGATTTAGAAAATGAATAAGCCACTAATGAATTATCATAATATTTGGTAATGAAAGGAACTTCTTCTTGTTCATAGACAAGTTCACGATAAGGTTCATCAGCTAATAAATAGATTTCCTTATTAAATTCTTCTTGTTTTCTTCTTAATAAATTTGATATTTCTTCAATACATTCCTTACTATAAATAACTCCACTAGGATTATTTGGAGAGTTTATTATCAATAATTTAGTCTTATCATTTATTAATCTTTCTAAAGCAAACATATCTGGTTCAAAAGTATTTTTATCAAATCCACATTCTCTTATTTTTGCACCACTATTTTCTATAAACACACGATATTCAGGAAAAAAAGGGGCAAAAACAATAACTTCATCTCCTTCATTACATATTGCTTTTAAGGCGATGCTAAGGGAAGCAGCAGCTCCACAAGTCATATATACTAATTCTTTTCTCTCTTCACAATGATATTTATTATTTATATATGTGACTATTGCTTCTCTTGCTTTTTCATCCCCAACCGCGGAAGTGTATCCGTGAAGAAATGTTGGATCTTCATTTTCAAGTAGTTTAATCAATTCTTCTTTTACAATAGATGGAGTTGGCACAGAAGGATTTCCTAAAGAAAAATCAAATACCTTATCTTCGCCTAACTCTTTTTTTCTTTGTTTACCAAATTCAAATAATTCTCTTATTACAGAAGGTTGTTTTCCTAAATTTTCCATTTTTTCGTTAATCATAATTGCCACCTATAAAATATTCTTTTTGATTTAATTATTATACCATTTTAAAAAAATATTTCATCCTATAAACACTATTTTTAAAATAAAGATATTTTTTCGTATTTTTTAGGATATTTTCTCATATATGAAAACAATGCTTCGTTATCTAAAATAATGTCATGTTTACGACATTCTTCCAATAATATTTGATAAAGATGAGGAGCATTAGGTGAAGCAATTTCATATTTATCACCATATAACTTGATATATTTTTCCTTTAATGAAGGATGTAAATATCATAATGGAATTGTCGGAATTCATCGGTAGAAAATGTAGGTTTCTAACGATTCCATTTTAAATTGTTATAATCTT
>JBJFEV010000029.1:0-14099 GCA_051891155.1 Bacilli bacterium | reverse complement strand
GTGCAACGGGAGGGACGAAAATAAATTTGTTTATTTTCTCTCTACCCTATTATTTCTTCTCCTTGTTTTTTTGATATTTTTTTATTAATAGTTTAATAAAGAAAATAGAAAAGATTATTAATATTCCTAAATTAAATCCTAGAAAATCAATACCAACATCTAAAATAGTACAAGCTCTTTCTGGGGTGAAATATTGTATTAATTCACTAAAAAAGGCTAAATAAAGACCACTTAATTCACTGACAATTAATGATATCCAAACTTCTTTTTCACTTAATGTACTTAGTAAGAATAAGGAAAGGAATAGTGCGCTAAAAGTGAATAGTAAGAAATGACCGAATGCTTTTCGAATAATTAGAGTGAACGATTTTATTTCTTTTGCAAAATCTTTATTGATAACATTAATTTCAATTGTTTGTTCATAAGATTCACCTTCATCGACAGAAGTAATATGTAAAGTACATTTACCTTTTTGAAGGACGGAGAGAGTATTGTTATCATATACTTTTACAATAGATGGATTTGAAGAAGTGATTTGGACATCTTTGTATGTAGTATTTGCAAAATAATTTATATTGATTTGATAGGAACATTTATTTTCTAAAAGAAATATATTATCTTTCTGTTTAGAAGAGATAGTCGCTTCAAAGCCTAAGCGATTTTTAACTTTTAATGTAACATTTGTAAAGATTGATTGGTCGCTTAATGAAGTTACTTTAATGTTGATGAAATCAGATGTTTTTTTATTGATAATCAATTGTCCTTCATTACTTATAGAAGCATTAGGATAATCAGTTTCATATTTTACATATCTTTGATTCGTATTAGCGGGAAGAAAAGAAACATTTAGATCGTAAGTCTGATTCACATATAAATCTTCATTTAAATTTATTTTTATTCCTTCGATACCAATAATTGTTTCGCTATCTTCATCTTTTTCTTGTTTTATCTTTATAACATCATAAATAGAATTATCCGCTATTGAAAAAGCCCATACTTCATATATTGGATTAGAAGGAGAATAATTTGTAATATGGAGGATATTTCCATCTAATTTTAAAGATTCATTTTCATAAACAAAAGAGGAATTATCTTTGATAAAGTATTCGATATCTCTATTCGTGGTTGTAGAAGGAAAAATATCGACATTTAAATATACAAATTCATTTTCCTTAATGATAAGTTGATCATTTTGCAATGGATTGGTGAAGTGAATAGAAGTAGGAAGCACATCGATTATGTTTAGAGCAAACTTCTTTTCTATTAATATATTTTTTTCATTTATTTCCATTTTACAATTTATATCCACAGTGCCTTCTTTTAGACATGTAATAAAACCTTTTTCATCAATAGAGGCAATTGAAGGATTAGAACTTTCAAAAATAACATTTTTAAAAGTGGCATTTTCAGGTAGTACCGTATATTCTAGTTGAAAAGATGAAGAAGTATAAGCTTCATTTACTTCTATAATATCAAGTGACGTCGGATAAATATTATGATTTGATATATTTTTCGCGGCATTATATATATTACTAATAATATTGCTCACAAAATTAGATTGAGAAGAAGAGTTGTTTCCCGGAAGAGCGGCTTCAATCAATATAATAAGTGAACATAATAAAAAGAGAAGGAAATTAGTTCTTTGGAATATTTTCTTTTTATCCATATTTTATCCTCCTCTTTCAGTATATGTTATTTTATAGATTGACTAGTATTTTCATCTGTTTGATCTTCTATTACTTCAATTTCATCTAATCTATCTTCTATAATATCTCTTTCCTCATCGTATTCATCGTCGATTTCACCAACTAATTCTTCTAAGATATCTTCCATAGTGATTAAACCAACAATTTTTCCTGTTTTTGATTTTACAAAGGCCATATGTTGTTTTTCTTTTTGGAATGTTTTTAATTGACGGGATATTTTAATACTATTTTTTGTCCATAAAGGTGGAACGATAATTGAATTTAAATCTTTTTCATTATTCAATAACATTTCATAAAATTCTTTTTGATAAATAATTCCATAGATAGAATTGTATTTGTTGTTTTTAGAAATTGGAATACGTGAGTAATTATATGTTTCAAAGATTTCTTGTATAGTTTCAAGCGAATCAGTATTTTTAACAAAAATAATATCTCTACCTTTAGTCATGATATCGCCCACTAGAAGATCACCATACTCGATTGTATTAAGAATTAAATTCTTTTCAATTCCATTTAAAATACCTTCATCATGGATTTCATCCACTAAAATTTCAAATTCTTCTTCGGTCATTGTTGGTTGATTTTTAATACCAAATAATTTTCTAATTGCTTTGCTAAGAAGATCGAATAAGCAAGCAAATGGGAATAAGATATAGTAGCAAATTAAAAGTGGATAAGAAAAAATCATCGCCATATTTTCTGCAAGTGATTTTGATATTGATTTTGGAAATATTTCGCCAAAGATTAAAACAGCAAGAGTAACAATAACTGTTCCAAGTGTTGCTCCAATATTTGTATAATAATTTACAAACACAATTGTGGCAATAGTGGTGCCAACAATATTTACGATATTATTACCAATCAAAATGGTAGTAATTAATCTATCATAATTATCTCTTAACTTTAGAGCAATTCGTGCGCTTCTTTTAGTCTTAGCTAAGTTTTTCATTCTGATAACAGACATTGAAGTATAGGCAGTCTCTGATGCAGAAAAGAAAGCAGATAATATTAGTAAAATAAATAAACAAATAATATAAATATAGGGGTCCGGCATGTATAAATTTCTCCTTGTTACATTAAAATATAATAGCATAAGAGAAAAAAATATTCAATGCACAATAGAAATGTCAAAAAAAACTCGAATATAAAAAATTGATAAAATCTTACCAATTTATTTAGTTTTTTGATTTTTGTTTTTTTTCTTGCAATTAGTGATAAAAATTATTCTATTTGTAAGCGCTTTTATGCTAGAATATTTTTATAAGAAAGGGGAAATAAAATCATTATGAAAAAAAATAAAAAGATTTTTGCTTGTATGAGTATCGCTGCTATATTAACTACCGTAACAGTTGTTTCATGCTCGCAAAAAAAGACACCTGCAAATAAAGAACAAAACAATAATAATATAAATGAAACTGTTCAAGATGCAGTATCTCAAAAAATGTTAAGAATTCATTATCATAGGGATGATAATTCATACGATGATTGGGATATATGGCTTTGGCCAGATGGTGGAGCTGGTGGAGCTGTTAAATTCACTAAGAATGATGATTACGGAGTTTATGCTGAAATAGATATTGAAAGCGGAACATATGCTGGCGTAACAAAATTCGGAATTATTATTAGAAAAGGAGGAGATTCCTGGTCAGGAAAAGATGCTTCTGGCGCAGACCGTTTCTTCGAGATACCATCTGCAATTGGTGACGAAGGTTACGATATTTACCTATATGGTGGAAAAGAAGATATTTACACTAGCCCAGACGAAGCTCAATCTTCTTCATTAAATAATGCCTTCTTTGTTGATAAAACAACAGTTCAAGCTGATATTTTCTTAAGCAAAAATGAACATACTTTAGTAGCTTCCGATGTCTCATTATATGAGGGAGAAACTAAAATAGATATTTCAAACGTTCAAATAACTGCTGATTCTATTACATTTAAAGTCGCAGAAGGAGTAATATCTTATTCTGGCTTATATACTTTAAAAGTAACTTTCGATTCCGGAGTAGCTTCATGCAATGTATCATTGACAAGCCTATATGATGATAAAGAATTCTATGATGCTTATACATATTATGGCGATGATTTAGGTGTTACATTTAACAAAGCTAGAAATGCAACTACATTTAAGATTTGGGCACCAATTTCTAAATCTGTAATTCTTAATATTTATGAAAGTGGTACACCAAAAGCTCTATCAAATGCATTTGGTAGCGATGCTATTTATAAACGTGTCGAATTAAAACTTGAACAACAAGGCGTTTGGGGCGTAACAATTAATGAGAACTTACATGGCAAATATTATACATATACAGTAGATAATGGCTACGCAGTAAATGAAGTAGTAGATCCATATGCAAAGAGCTGTGGCGTTAATGGTGTAAGAGGTTGTATTGTTGATTTTGAAAAAATCGATGATGAAATTGGTTGGGATGATGTATCTCGTCCAAATAACATAAGTAAAGCAACAGATCAAATCATTTATGAAATGCATATTAATGATATGACAAACAGTGAGACTGCTGGTACAAAAGATATGGAATTTAATGGTACTACTTATACCGCGAATAAATTGCGTGGAAAATACCTAGCTATGTCACAAACTGGCACTACATATTCTGATGGAACAACAACAGTTACAACCGGATTAGATCACTTAAAAGAATTAGGAATTAATACTGTTCAAATTCAACCTATTTATGATTTCTCTTCTGTCGAAGAACTTGGTAATAGCGGAGGTTATAACTGGGGTTATGATCCAGTCAACTATAACTGTTTAGAAGGTTCATATTCTGTTAATCCTGAGGATGGATTATCAAGAATTAAAGAGTTTAAGACAACAATGAAAGCTTTCTGTGAAGCAGGAATTAATGTTAATATGGACGTTGTTTATAACCATACAGCAGCATCTGATAACACTAATTTTGAAAAGATTATTCCAGGATATTATCACAGAATGACTGAAGATGGAAAGTATTCAAATGGTTCAGGATGTGGCAATGAAATGGCTTCAGAAAAACCTATGTATCGCAAATTTGTTGTTGATTCATGTAAATTCTGGTGCGAAACATACAATATTTCCGGATTCAGATTTGACTTAATGAAGTTGTTAGATACAACTACATTACAACAAGTTTATGAAGAATGTGCAAAAATTTATCCTCAAGTTACAGTTTATGGTGAACCATGGACTGGTGGAACATCAACTGATACTTATGTAGGTGTTGATCAAACAACAGTTATTGGAACTAAAGGAGTCGGTGCATTTAACGATCAAATTAGAAACTCTATTAGAGGT
Source organism: Bacilli bacterium (assembly GCA_051891155.1). Taxonomy (GTDB): domain Bacteria; phylum Bacillota_I; class Bacilli_A; order RFN20; family CAG-449; genus UBA3210. The sequence continues at coordinate 9,095 of JBJFEV010000029.1, read as the reverse complement.
GGTAATGATCAAGGTGCAACTGGTTGGATTCATGATGGTACAACTGGTGTTCAAAAAATCATCGATGGAATTAATGGTACATTCTATGGTGGATATATCAATGCAGAAAAAGTTATTAACTATGTTGCATGTCACGATAACTATTGTTTAAATGACCAAATTGAATATTCAAGTAGCAATGCAAACAAAAATAATAAGATCACACAATCAGATGCAATGATTACACTTGCTGAAGGTGTTCCATTTATTTATGAAGGTGATGAATTCTGTAGAACAAAGAATATTTATGGTACAACCATTAAAGATGGTAAAGATGAAAATGGACAAGTTATCCATAACACATATAATGCACCAAATTATAATACTATTAACTGGGCTGATAAGATTACAAATCTAAGTGTTAATAACATTCATAAGGATCTATTCAAAATTAGAAATGATTATGAAGGATTCAGATATGCGAAAAATAGTGAAGTCAAAGAAAACGTAACTGTTATATCAGAAGGTAAAGTAATTGCTTATAAAGTTCAATCAGGTGATAAAGAATTACTCGTTGTTCATTCACAAGCAGGTGGCGTGTATGCATTGCCAGGATCTTATAAATTATTATTCAATAACGTAGATGGTATTGTTTCTTCATTTGCTAGCATTGCAGCTTATACACTTCCAGCAAATGGAACTGCGGTATTTATTAAGTAGGAGGGAAGAGAAAATGAAAAAGACATTAACATTATTACTTGCTTCCTTAGTAGCAACAACAGGAATTCTTGCTAGCTGTGGAAAGAAGAAAACTGAAACAAGTTCATCTGATCCATCAACCTCAGAAACAACAACTTCAATTAATTCACAAACACCTGCTACTAGTTCTTCATCTAGTACAATACCTCCAGAATCATTTGTTGAAGTTGGTGAATTTTCAATCACATGGATTAATGGTATAGGATCATCTTATCAACTTTTAGATAGTGGTGTTCTTCCTGGAAAAGCTAATACAAATGAAACAATTTCCTTTACTTTAGCTTTAGCATATGGGGTTGAAGTGGCTCCAACAGTCAAGGCTAATGATGATGTATTAACTCCAGTTGATGGTGTATACTCATTTAAAGTAACAGCTGATACAGTAGTTAAAACAGCGGATTTAGATATCAATTATAAAGAAATTGTTGAATACTCTTCTTATTATCTTCAATTAGGTAGCCAAGAATATGAAAATAAAGAAGAAAATAGATTTATTGTTGATAAATATCCAGTTTATTCTAATGAACAATATTATTTTGAAAATATTGATTTAGAAATTGGTGATACATTCAGAATCTATGACGGAGAAACTGAAGCAACATTATTAAATTACGAAACCGTTGATGGTGTTTTACCAACAGGTTCAGTAGCAGCTGATGGTACATTTACTTGTACAGAAAAAGGAACATATGCAATGTATGTTAAAGTTACAGGTGACGAAACAATCGTTTATGTTGAATGTGCTAATGAGCGTGAAATTAGAATCACTGGTCTTGAATCTGGATATACATATTATGTTTGGTCATGGGGTGGCGATAAAGCTAACACATGGTTAGATGGTGTATTAGATGGTACCGTGTTCACATTTACTCTTCCAAAACGTGCTTCTGGTTTCTTAATTGCACAATTTAATGAAGGATTGGCAATTGAAGATGCATCATGGGATGTAAAAGTAAAACAATCAGAAGATATGGCACCTGTTAAAGGCGTAAGCTCTTATGCAGTTGTTTGGAAAGCTTCTTAATAGATTTCTATAAAATAATAGGTATGACTCTTTAAAAGAGCATACCTATTTTTTTTGCAAAAGAAATATTGTATTTTGTCTTAAAGTATATTTTTTCTTTCGTTTATTGTATGATATAGAAGAAAGGTGATAAAAATTATGTTATTTAAAATTTCTCAAGAAGTCCAACAAGCTATAAAAGATAATAAACCAGTTATTGCTCTTGAATCAACCATTATTTCGCATGGCATGCCTTATCCGCAAAATGTGCAAACAGCTTTGCAAGTGGAAAAAATAATTAGAGATAATGGATGTATTCCAGCCACAATAGGTATTATTGGAGGTGTCCCTATTGTTGGGATGAACGAGGAAGAAATTGAATTATTTGGTAAAACTCCTGGAATTTTAAAAGCTTCTAGACGCGATTTACCAGTTATTATGGCAAAGAAATTATGGGGAGCTACTACAGTTGCAACAACCATGATTCTTGCTTCCTTAGCTGGTATTGAAGTATTTGTTACCGGGGGCATTGGTGGTGTGCATAAAGGAGCACAAGAGACATTTGATATTTCTGCTGATTTACAAGAATTAGCTCATACAAATGTAACCGTAGTATGCGCGGGAGCAAAAGCCATTTTAGATCTACCATTAACCTTAGAGTATCTAGAGACCTTTGGTGTTCCAGTATTAGGTTATAAGTCTGAACATTTAGCGGCTTTCTATTCTTCTTCCTCCTCATTAAAATTAGATTACAAGATGGATAGCGCGAAAGAAATTGCTCAAACAATTTATTACAAAAGAAAAATGAATTTAGATGGTGGTATTTTGATTTCTAATCCAATACCAGAAGAGTATTCGATTCCTAATGAAGTTATCAATAAATATATTGATGATGCAATAAGACAAGCAAAAGAACTTGGTATAAAAGGAAAAGATATAACTCCATTCTTGCTTAAAACAATTAAAGAAGAGACCAATGGAGAATCATTAGAAGCTAATATACATCTAGTTTATAATAATGCTTATGTTGGAAGTTTAATAGCCAAAGAATTATGCAAACTTAAAGAAGAAGTCTAATATAGTAAAATCTATATTAGATTTTTTTAATTTCTATATAAAATTCATCGATTATATTGAATGAATAAATTGATGAATTATCTTCAATAATATTATTTATATCCATAAAAGAATAAATCTCATTATGCATTAATTTATCTTTATATTCTTCATTAGGATATAATGAGTATGTTTTTGATACTAATATAGCAGTTTCTTCAGTAATGTTATTAAGATTTTGAGTTGAAGAAAAGTCAAAAGAGTGCATATTATTCCAAGAAGCATATGGAACACTTGTAAAATCATTAACATTTTTTATGTATGATGAAGAGATTCTTTTACCTAATTCATTATTAAATGAAGGTTGTGATGAGTATATTTTTTTTGAATAGGAAAGAACGTCCTTAACCTCGCTGTTTTGAATAAAAAGGAGGGAAGAAGATTCAAAAGAAGGAAGATTTAGTGTATCTTTGATTAATTGATAATCTTCACTAGTAATGAAATATATCATGTATTTTGTGGCAGAAATATAATTTTCAATATAGGTATGACTAATAGCGCATGAGGAACATCCTTCATTACCAATATAAACTACTAGATCCTTATTTGATTCAAATGATGAAATAAATTGAGATGATGAAAGTTGAACAAATGAAGAAATATAGTCATTTTTTTCGATTACTAATCTTTCTTTAGATGATGAACATGAACATAAAAGAAGAAGAAAAGATAAAATGAATATACTTTTTTTCATGTTGATACTCTCCTTTCTTAATTAAGATATTTATACCATAAACAAACAAAATTTTCATTTGATTTACTATTAAATATTATTATGGGTGGAAAAAATGAAAAAAATGGAAAAAGAACAAATTAATTTAATCGTCAAAAAAATTGAAAACAAAGAATTTAATTATGAATCATCTATTAAATTACTAGACGATCTATGTGAAAAAAAGAACAGATATGCGATTTATAAAAAAGCATTACTTATTTTAAAGGGTGTAGGATACGGATATGATTTAGAAAAGGCAATCAATTTATTGACTTTATCATCTGTTTTAGGAACGCAAGAAGCGACATTTCAACTTGGACTTATTTTCTTTAATAAGGGTAAGTTTCTTTTAGCGGAACGATATTTTTTAAAAGCAAATAAGATCAGAGAATCATTTTTCTATTTAGGTTTGTTAGAAGAAAAAGGATATGGAAAAGTGAAGTCTTTACACCGAGCTTTTGAATGGTATTTAAAAGGAGCAAAACTAAATGAATTTGAGTGTTGCTATAAAGTAGGATGTTTCTATATTCGGGGATTAGGTATTAAACGCAATGAAGAAAAAGGAAAGAAATATTTAAAAACTGCACTGAAAAATAAAGTAGATGATAAAGAGAAATTATACTCGATGTTTTTAAGAAAAGAAAAAGTAAAATAAATTGGTATTTTTATGGGATTTTTCTAGTTTTTTTAAAAATAATTTATGTTTATTTTCATAAAAATTTCAGCCGAAAAAATGGAAAAAATAGGAAAAGAAATCGTTATATCTAACAAGTTCGATAAAGGAAATAAAAGATGATTTTCTACTTCTAAACAAAAAGATAAAAAAGTTATTTTCTAATGTTAGTATTCTCTTCAGACAGGAGAGAAGTAGGTATGAAAAATAATCATTTATCTTTTATAAAGGAGTTTGAATTTGCTATTGTTAACATTCAGCATGCTATTTGTACTTTATGTATAAAATTTGATACAGATTTAAAAATTGAGTACTTTCAAAATCCTATGCAATTTGATTCTAGTATCATCTTGAGTTGTTTTCAAAAGAAAGCATCGAAATTTGCTGATTCTATTAACGAATCAGAAGAAGAAAAAAACAAGAAGATAATAGAAATAGAAAATGCGAGATTAGTTTTAAGAAAAGCAACCGGTGCTTTATCGATGATCACGCCAGAATATCGTAATATTATCATCAGGGAATATATATTTAATAATGATAAAATTTGGTGGGTTAATTTTTATTCTCGCTCAACTTTTTATCGTAAAAGAACAAAAGCTATAGATTCTTTTTGGAATTATTATTTACTATGAAAATGTCGTGTTTTTTTATGGCCTTATTATTGCTTTTATCACCATCCAGTAGCGGATATGATAATGCTATATTAATTGAAAATTTTGAAATTGTTGAAAATGAAGATGAAATTGAAATATGCTTTGATAATAAAATCGATGTGCCTTTTTCTTTATTTAAAATCAATATCAATAAAAATTTTCATGAAAGTTTTAAAGTTGATCTAGGATATAACAAGATTACAATAGATAAAGATTATATAATCGACGTTAATCAATTTACAATAAATTGGGATATATCAACTGGCTTAAATTATAGTTTTGATTTTGTCTATATAAAAAATAATTGTACTTATATGGTCAAGGAAAAAAGATATTATATTTCTCGAATAAATGAACTTGATGCTTCTTTTATTTCGTTAAAAGATAATCGATGGATAGAATTTAGAAAGAATGATGATTATCTTTATCTAGCTGATAATAAATTAAAGTTATCTGAATTAGGTTTCTTTATATGTAATAAAGTAGAGATAAAAAATATTTTTTTGCAAATTGATGAAAAATATGCAAATTATCCATATTCAGTAAATGAGAATAACCATTATCAAATTCCTTTAGCTGTGGGAAGCGATAATTACTTACATTATTTACATAATTTGTCTTCGACAAAAGACAATGAAGTTTTTTTCTCTTCTTCACCCACAATAAACGATGAAATAATCTTTAAAAATATTCTAAACGATGAATATTTTAAAATCTTGTTAAGTATCAATCAAACGGAAGTTATTACTAATAATTTACTTTATGAGTTTGATATAAAAACTAGTGATGTAATTAATTATCCTTCCGATATTTTTAAGTTTATTTATGAATAAAATATTGATTATCACTTTGCTATTTTTGATGAGTATTTTTACTTCTCATATAGATGTAAAGAATAATGTGAGGAAAGCTATAACGGAAGGTATATATATTTATCAAGAAGATATTCGTGAAAAAGATCTTTCTTCGTTTATTGTATATATACAAAAAGATGTTGAATATGAAAACAAAAATTATCGTGAAATTAGCGATTTTAATTTGCTGATTACATATAAAGAGCAAATCATAATAGTGGAATATTATTATACTGTTAATTACTTTTTTTTAGTGAAGCAGAAAATAGAGGTTTATTTTAATGATCATTAAGGAAATTCTTATCATCATATTATTTCTTTTATCAACAAAGAATTATCTATATTTGTTTTTAGGTATCTTTGTCATATTATTTATTTTTTATCGTTCTAAATATATCAAAAAAGAAAAAGATCATCGTTTTATAATTAAATTATTTTCTTCTTTTGCTCAATATAATCAAAATATGAAAAAAGAAGAAGCATTACAAAAAGTTAATGAGGAAATGCTTCATTATCAAGATGAAATTTGCCAAGAATTAAAAATAGATTATGATGATCCAATAGTGGAGATGTTTTGTGATTATTTATATATAAATAGTAATGATAATATCATTGATGAAGTTAAATTTATGATTGATAATGACGATTTCTATTCTTTACATCAGGAGGTTAATAATGCGCTTAATGAACTCCTTTTTAGCGGCTCCATCATGTTTTTATGTTCCTTTTGTTTTTCGCATTATTTTGATGCGGTGATTAGTAGTATTTTTGGATTAATTATATTCTTTGCTATAATATTATTTCACGTTTTGCTTATTTTAATGTTGTTTGGCTATATTTCATATATAAGAAAAAATCAAATTATAAATACGTATAAGTTATTAAGGATGAATATAAGTGAAGAAGAAGCCCTTGATTTATTATTTATTATTTATCCTAGTTTAAACAAAAATAAATATATAAGTCAAAAGATAAGAAATATGTTAGTAAATGGAAAGCCAAACACCAAGCCAAACAACAGCTTTTTAGAAATTATACCAGCATTAATTTCTTTATTATTTGTGATTGCTATGATTGGAGGATAACTATGAAAATAAAAAAAGTTATATATTTTTCCATCTCGATATTAATGGCACTGATGGTGATTAATGAATATGAAATCAATACTGAAAAAAATAATTTGAATTCATTAGGTAATGATTTATGTTATTTAATTTCAAGTCAAATGGGCGTTGATGAAAAGGTGATATCCTATTTACAAACACATGATAAAGACGTAAGAATCACTTATAATTCCATGCAGATTTTATCAAAAGGGGAAATATTCTATTTTGAACTTCAAAAAAAAACTACTAATCTTCTAAAAAATGAAGAGATAGTAGTTTATAAAAATGTTATTTTAGGTGCATATTCGATAATATAGCATCAAAATCATTAAACAGTTGATCTTTGGTCGTATCATTGTTGATCAAAAAATTACATTTATGCGCATGTTTATCAAAAGAAGTTGATGAATTGAGAAGTAAGTCTTGATCGATATTAAAACTGTTTCTTGAACGTAAATGTCTGATTTGTGTTTCTTTAGAACAAGTGATACCTATTATATAATCAAATAAAAGATTGAATCTAGTTTCAAACATTAATGGCACTTCGATAAATACAAATTGTTCTTCTTTATTATCTTTGATAAATTTCTTTATTTTTTCTTTTATAAGAGGGTGAATTAATCCTTCTAGTTTCTTTTTCTTTATCATATCAATAGATATAATATTTTTAATATATCCATAAGAGACATTACCATCTTCATCTATTGCATCATTTCCTAGTAGTTCCTTTAACTTTTCTTTGATATTTGCTTGTAAGTATAATCTCTTTACTTCTTGATCACATGAAAATACCTTATAATGCTTTTCTTTTATATACGATAATAAAGTAGACTTTCCGGAAGCAATTTTACCGGTAATTCCTATTGAAATACACACATTTTGACAATTAGGACAATAGGTTGTACCTCTTCCTTGCAATTTATCCTTAAGCATAATAGAAGAGCAACAAACGCATTTCTTTCCTTCTCTTCCATAAGCGATTAATTGATTTTGGAATTTGCCATCTACTCCTTTTTCAGGGTGATAAGAAGAGATGGTTGATCCTCCAAGTTCTATGGCAAACTTTAAGGTTTCTTTTGCATTTTGTAAAATGCGATTACATTCTTCTAGTGTGATACTTGAAGATTTTCGATATGGATTTATTTTGGATTTGAATAGCACTTCATCAGCATAGATATTTCCAAGTCCTGTCATTATTGTTTGATCAAGTAAGGAAGCTTTAATTTCAATATTTTTGTTTTTTAGTTTGTTATATAAATATAATCCATCATCAATATCGAATGGTTCTTTTCCTAAAGAGGATAGCTCTTTTAATTGATATATTTCATTGGTAGGAGCCATTTTCATGATGCCAAAGGAACGGGAATCATCATAACATAATTTTTCATTATTATCTAAATGGAAAACCACTCTTGTATGCGAAATAATAGAGTCGCTTTCTTTTCGTAATATATATTTTCCTTCCATTCTCAAATGGGAAATGAAAGAAAAATTATTGCTTAGATTAAAGATTAAGAATTTTCCTTTTCTTTCGATAGAAATAATTTTTGTGTTTTTGGTATTATTGATAAATTCATCTAACGGAGAAAGAATCATCCTTGGTAAAAGAACTTCACTATAAAGGATAGTTCTTGATAGATAATTCTTTTCTAATGTTCTTTTTACTGTTTCTACTTCTGGTAATTCTGGCATAACATCACCTACTTACAATCAAACCAAGTTTTACCAAAGTCACCATCGACTTTTAGCTTTACCCCTAAAGAGGCACAATTTTCCATAATATTTTTAATTTTTGGTAAAATTTCTTCTTTTTCATCAAGCGGTACTTTAAATATTAATTCATCGTGAATTTGTAGTACCATTTGTGTTTTATAAGATGAAGAAGTCAACATCTTATCGACTTGTATCATAGCTATTTTAATTAAATCAGCAGCACTACCTTGAATTGGAGCATTCATGGCCGCTCGTTTACCAAATTCGCGAGTCATGTAATTACTTGACTTAAGTTCACTAATATATCTACGTCGGTTGTATAATGTTTTAATATAGCCATTTTCAGAGGCAAAATTAATAATGCTTACAAAGTATGCTTTAATTTCTGGATATTGCTCGTAAAATTTTGTAATTATCTTTTTAGCTTCAGCAGGGGAAGACGAAATTTGTTCAGATAGTCCCCAATCAGAAATTCCGTAAATAATACCAAAATTAACGGCCTTTGCTCTCCTTCTTAATGATGG
>JBJFEV010000028.1:0-14507 GCA_051891155.1 Bacilli bacterium | reverse complement strand
CTGCAAGTAATACAAGAAGAATAATGGATATTGTAAATTTTCTTTTTTCATCCATTTGGATTACGTCACCTTTGAATAAATATAAGCATAATAATGTGACGAATGTAATAAAGAAACCACCGCTTAAGAAATAGAAACGATAAGTAACTTTCTTTTCTTTCTTAATTAAGTATCTAAATAAAGCTCCAGCGATAAAACCGACGAAAAATTTTACGATAAATGATCTTATGTAAGTATCAGGACCATATCCAGAAAGGACATCATTTAATCCCATACCAAGAGATCCAGAAAGACCACCGACTAAACCTCCGCATAGTAAACCGGCAAGGATACAAACAAAGTTTCCTAAATGGACTTTACTAGTACCGACTGGAATATGAATATAAGTACCAACAAAGGTTAATGCAGTAAATAAGGCAATAATTACCATATTATAGAGAATCTTTTTTGATTTGTTGTTCATTTTTATACCTCCTATAAAAATATGCTTTAATAATACATTTTATTTTGGTACTATTAAACTACCAAAAAAAGAAAATATTAAGGTACCAGATTATGAAAGAATTACGCGTTGATTTTATTGATAAAGAAAGTAAATATATTACTTTATATCGAAAAATAAAAGAAAGCATTTCATGCGGCGATATACAAAAAGGGGAAAAGCTACCTTCTAAACGAGAACTAGCTTCTTCTTTAGGTGTTTCCCTCAATACGATTATGAATGCTTACAATCTTCTTTTAGAGGAAGAATATATTTATGCAGTTGAAAAAAGTGGCTATTTTGTTTCTTCTTCAAAACATTACAAACAAAATAAAAGAAAGATTAATGATCAAATTAATTGGAAGAAGGAGTATCGTTTTGACTTTTCTTCTGAATCGGTCGCTTCATCATTATTTCCTTCCTTTACTTTTAGAAAAGTAACATCTGATGTTTTATTAAATAATCCCACTATATGGTTAGATAAAACTTCTCCTCTAGGAGAAGAGAATTTACGGGCAACAATAGCGGATTATCTATATAGAAATAAGGGCATGAATGTTAATTATGAAAATGTATTAATTGTCTCTTCTTTAGAAAACTCATTACAAATCATCTCTTCTTTAATCAAGATAGATAAAGTGGGGATAGAGGAATATTGTTATCAAAAGGTGAGAAATTTCTTCAAAGAGAGAGGGAAAAAGGTTATCGATTTTCCATTGGATGAAGAAGGTGTATATGTCAATGAAGATGTGGATCTTTTATATACTACTCCTTATAATCAATTTCCTTTAGGGATCGTTATGAGCAAAAGGCGAAAAAATGAATTATTGAGTAAAACAAATACGTATATTTTAGAAGATGATTATGATTGTGATCTTTTATTGAGTAAAAAGATTATTTCCACTTTGTTTTCTTTAGATGAAGAGAAAGTCTTTTATCATGGTTCTTTTTCTCATTCCATATGCTCAGGATTACGAATTAGCTATTTAGTGGTTCCAAGCAAGTTTATTCCTTTGGTCAATAAAAGATTTGCTTCTTCATCTTCCATCTCCTCTTTAGATCAAGCTATCTTAAATGAATTTATCAAAGGTGGACATTATTTTCGTCACCTTAATAAATTAAAAAAGTCTCTAGCGGGTAATAAAGAGTTGATTAGAAAGTGTTTAGTAACTAATCCTTATATAAAAGTAAAAATTAATCCTCTTTCATTTATTATTTCTTTTGATGAAAAAGTGAATATTAATGTGTTAAAAGAATATTTAAAAAGAGAAAAAATAAAAATTAGATTCTTATCATCTTTTTGCCAAAAAGAAGAGGAAAATAGAATGCTTCTTTGCTATTCATCAATTAATAAAGATGATATTGAATCCGCGATAACTCTATTAAATGATATAATTATAGAGGCGGTAAATAAGTGATGTTTAAATGGAAACGATTACATTTTTAAAAATGTTTTCACAACGCATACAATCATAAAAAATGATAATAATTTATAAAAAAATTGTTGACACAACTTCTTTTAATTCGTAAAATACAAACCATAAAGTGATGAAAAGAAATAGTAACAAGTCCATTTCTTAACAGCGAGCTATCGATTTGGTGAAAGGATAGTAAAGTAAAAAACTTGTGAACGCGTCTTAGAGCTGCTTTCCTGAATTCATAGGGAAAGACGGGAACTCCCGTTAAAGAGGAAGAGTATGATAGTACTTAAAGAGGTTATCTTTGTGAAAAGGTAACAAACTAAGGTGGCACCACGTAAGAAATGATTTCAAGCGTCCTTAGGCGAACATAATTTCGCCTTAGGGGCGCTTTTATATTTATCCTAAGGCAAATTAAAAATAATTTTTTAGGAGGAAATTTATTATGAAAAAATTATTAAGTGCTGTATTAGTAGGAGCAGGAATTACATTAGCTGCAAGCGGACTTGTAAGCTGTGGAGGTTCCAAAACTGATGACATTCAATTAGTTACTAAAGGAAAACTAACTGTTGTTACTTCATCTGACTTTGCTCCATATGAATTTATCGATTTAACCAAAACTGGCCAAGATAAATTTGTTGGTTCCGATATGTCTTTTGCTCGTTATTTAGCGAGTGAATTGAACTTAGAATTAGTTATTAAAGCGATGGATTTTGATCAAATCCTTACAGCTGTTTCTTCTTCAAAGGCAGATTTAGCTATTGCTGGTTTATCATACACCGAAGAAAGAGCGGCATATTTATTCTCAGATTGTTATTATGGAGTGGGAGATGGAGGACAAGTAGTTATTACTACTAAAGCAAATGCTTCAAAATATACTTCATTAGAAGATTTAAATGTTAGTTCAGTGAAGATTGCTGCTCAATCTGGTGCATTACAAACAGATTTAGTTAAGTCACAACTTCCTAACGCTACCCTTATTCAAGTAACAGATTTAACGGCAGCTTTAACTCAATTAAAAGATGGAACATATGATGCGATTGCTATCGCTTCAAATGTTTTCCAAACATGGTCTTCAACCGATTCAGATATCGTTCAAGTAGCAGCATTTGATTATGAAGATACAGGATCATATGCAGTAGCGGCTCCTGGTAATACTTCATTGATTAATGCAATTAATCCTATCATCGCTAAAGTACAAGAAAAGAACGCAGAAGGAAAAACAATGTACGATGTGTGGACAGATGAAGCTAATGCTTTATTTGAGCAATTAGGTTCTAATGCTAGTGAAGAAAATCCAGAAGACGATATTATTCAACTATAAAAAATGACATAGCGCCTCTAAGGCAAGAAAGGAGAGTATTATGAAAAAGAAAAAATATAGCATTATAATTTCTTTTATTGTTGTATTATTCGCATTCATCATCGCTTCCTGTAGTTCTAATAAAACTAGTTCTAAGGAAGAAGACACAGGTGTCTATACGCTTAATATTATTGCCTCAGAAGGCGTGGAAGTTTCATTAGGAACTTACAATACTTCTACTTCTAAAGAAGAGAATGTCACTAAGGTTACTAGCAAGCAATATAACAAAAATGAATATGCATATATAAGCACTAAATCATTGATTGATGGATCATCATTCATCGGAAAATGGTATCAACAAAACGGTGATTATATCGTAGAAAAAGAGGGTATCACTAAAGAAAATTTAGCTTATAAAATGACTCAAGATGTTACTCTTTATGCTTTTTATAAAACAGAAGAGCAACATGTGGTTACTTATTTATCCTCTAATGTTACTAAAAATATATTTATGATTGAAATCGTAGATGATGGAGAGAGCGCTAAAGGATTTAAGGTTCCTCCTAAGAAAGGCTTTGATTTTGCTTCTTGGAGCGAAGACTTATCTAGCGTTACAAGTGATATGGAAGTAACTCCTTCATATAAGCATTCAATGTGGACGGTGTTTAGAGATTATTGGTCCTTCTTTTTAACCGGACTTGGTAAAACTTTGTTATTTTCTATCATTTCAGTTTTTTGTTCTTTAATTCTTGGGGCCGTGGTATGCTTCTTTAGAATTGCGAAAAATCCATTACTAAATTTTATTGGTACAGCTTATGTCGAAGTGATAAGAGGCGTTCCAAGTTTGCTCTTATTATTGATTATTTATTCGCTTGTTCCTCGTATTGCTATTGGTCCTGTTAATACTGAAATTATCGCTTGTATCTTAGCGATGTTTATCAATTCATCAGCTTATGTCGCGGAGATTTATAGATCAGGTATTCAAGCAGTTGATAAAGGACAAATGGAAGCATCGAGAGCTTTAGGTATTGGATATTGGCCAACTATGTTTAAAGTAATTATTCCACAAGCTATCAAAAATGTTCTTCCATCAATCGGTAATGAATTAATTATGGTTATTAAGGAAACATCTTTAGCATCTCAAATCGATGCAGGTATTGGTGAATTGATGTCTGTTAAGCGTCAAATTACAGCAGTTACTTTGATTAATCTCGAACCATATTTTATCATCGCAATTATTTATTTCATTGTTACTTTCTCACTTTCTAAGTGCGTAAGACTAGTAGAAAAGAGGTTGGAATCACATGAACAATAACGAAAATAAAGAAGTTATCATCGAAGTAGAAAATCTTAAAAAGGATTTTGGAAAATTAGAAGTCTTAAAAGGTATATCTACAAAAATTTATAAAAATGAAGTTCTATCGATTATCGGTTCATCAGGTTCTGGTAAATCTACTTTTATTAGATGTTTAAATTTGCTAGAACAACCAACCGGTGGAAAGATAATTTTTGAAGGAAAAACAATATATGATGAAGAGAATGAAGAGAAGATTTGCAAAAATAAATTCTTAAGAAAAATCATCAAATTTGTAAAGAGTAAAAAAGATACCCAACTCGATGAAAAAGAATTAAATGATCACCGTAAGAAGATGGGAATGGTATTCCAACACTTCAATGTTTTTCCTAATATGAGCGTTTTAGATAACATCACTTTAGGACCTATTACTTCTAAAGGTGTTAGCAAAGAAGAAGCGGAAAAAGAAGCCTTTGAATTATTAGAAAAAGTTGGATTACAAGTTAAAGCTAATGAATATCCAAAAAAGTTATCAGGTGGACAAAAGCAAAGACTTGCTATAGTTCGGGCTTTAGCGATGAAACCGGATGTGGTCTTATTTGATGAACCAACATCCGCTCTTGATCCAGAGATGGTAAAAGAAGTATTAGATGTTATTAGAAAATTAGCTAATACAGGTATGACAATTATCATGGTTACTCATCAAATGGAATTTGCTAAAGAGATTTCAGATCGTGTCTTCTTTATGGATGGAGGAGTTATTTACGAAAGTGGTACTCCAGAAGAGATATTTCTCAATCCTAAACTTCCTCGTACACAAGAATTTTTATCAAAGGTGCTTTAATTATGAGTGATATAAACTATAGAAAAAAAGATTTGAATATTGAATCTTTTGATAAACAAAAAGCTATCGAAGATTTAAGTGCAATAATCAAATGTAAATCGATATCATATAGAGATCAAAGTAAGATGGATTTTAACGAGTTTAAAAAGATTCATCAATATATCTTTGCTAACTTTCCAAATATTATGAAATATGCGACTTATAAGGTAATTAATGAAGGATCGATTTATTTTATCATCAAAGGAAAAGATGAATCATTGCCTTATGGCTTATTTATGGGTCATATCGATGTGGTTCCTCCTGTTAATGAAAGTGAATGGGATGAAGAACCATTCTCAGGAAAAGTTGATGAACAATATATTTATGGAAGAGGTGCACTAGATATGAAAAGTATCGATGTTGCTTTATTAAATGCCATCGATTACTTCTTAAAAAATTATGGTCAACCTCAAAGAGGCATTTATCTATGCTTTGGACATGATGAAGAAACATTAGGTTTAAAAGGTCAATGGATGATAAAAGAAGATTTGAAAGCTAATAACGCCTCTTTAGCCTTTGTTTTAGATGAAGGTGGAGGACTTGTTGATGGAGCTCCTTTTTCTTGCTCAAAACCTTTATTAATCAATAATGTGATGGAAAAAGGATTTATGAATATCATTATCGAATCTTTTTCTAATGGAGGTCATTCTTCTAATCCTTCCAACAATACTAGTTTAGGAAATGTGGCTAAGGCAATCTCTACAATTACTTCTCATCCTTTTAAAGGAAGAATAAGCGCTACATTAAAAATGTTTTTAAAGAGTATATCTTCTTATTTAACTGATGAAACATTAAAGGTTTTAGTGGACAATATGGATGAAAAGGAAAGTGAATTGCTCACGTATTTAGAAAATTCACCAAGTTATGCTCCATATGTGAAAACTACGATTGCTCCTACGCAAATAGAATCTAATTCTTCTGGAGCGAATGTGCTTCCTTCTTACGTCAAAGCACTTATTAATTTGCGTTTAGATGAAGGCGATGATGTTGATTATGTTAAACAATATATCTTAAATTTAGTAAAGGATATCGATGTTAAAGTTTCTTTTACTGAAGAATTAAATGCTTCCAAAGTATCTTCATTAGATAGTGAAACATTTAACTTATTAAAAGAAATTTCTTCTTCATATTACGATGCGATTTATGTACCTTTCCTTTCAATTGGTGGTACAGATTGTTGCTTCTACAATGAGCTATGTTCTTCTTGCTATCGTTTTGCTCCTCGGGGAGAAGAGTTTTCTTTAAGTAAAGGGGTACATGGCATGAATGAAAAGATCAATATAGATTCATATTTATATTTGATTAAATTTTATATAGAATTCATTTATAAATCTTGTTTGTAAGTGTGTATATAAGTATTTATATTATCATCTTCTTTATCAATCTTAGTTTAAAGTAGATAGTGCATTTATAAAAAAGATTATTAGAAAATTCAGATATATAAAAGAAAAAACTTCTTTTGACAACTAGTCAAAGGAAGTTTTCTTATTTTGTAGGGCGTTCTTTTCGTAAAAAATAATAATCAATTTCTTCTTTCATATTATCAGGAATAGTTCTTTTTACCGGGAAAAGATAAGCATTAACCATTCGATCTAAAAATGTTTGAATTAAAGTTAAGGAAGAAGCGAATGCTTCTTTAGACATATAAGTTATCACATCTCTACGAGAATGGATTTCACATCCTCCGCTTGGAGAAATGCGGGCAAAAGATACACTTGGAATACCATTATCGGCAAAAGGAGTAGAATCGGAAGAATATACGCCTTGAGAAGAAGCGACAGCAATACCGATTTCTCTTCCTAAATAAGTGATGTAATTTACTAGTGACATTTCGCTAGTACAAACAGCGATTTCTCTTCCTAAAACAACACCGATCATATCTATATTTAGATTAAATACGATTGATTCTAGTTCTTCTTTATGAACTTGACAATAATTTTTTGAGCCTAATAAGCCTTTTTCTTCGGCTCCACACCAAATGAAACGTACTGTTCTTTTGGGAGGATTTTCTTTAAAGTGGTGAAGTAATTCCATTATTCCTACCGAGCCAGAAGCGTTATCGTAAGCACCTGAAGAGAATTCGACCGAATCATAGTGAGCAGTTATTACTACGACCTCAGAAGGATTGGTGGTTCCTTTAATTTCGCTAATGACGTTATGAGCGGTAGTTTTTCCTTCTTCTTGGATGAGGGTAAGATTTACTTTACTTGCTCCTTTTCTTACTAATTCTTCTGCGTCTAAAGCACGAACATTGACACCTGGAATTTTACCAAGTTCATAATCTTTTTCTCTAATCGTTCTTATCAATAAATCAGAATCTTCATCTGTGTCGTAAACACTTCCGGAAAAAGAAATAAATCCAGCCGCTTTTCCTTTAACGATTTCTTTATAGAATTTATTGATCATTCTTCCATTGATTAATACGATCTTATCTTCGATATTTACCAGATTAACATCGAGGACATTTTCAATGTAAACAAGTTCTTTGTTGATACCTTCCTCTAAAGTTGATCCAGTCATACCAACACCAGTTACGACATATTCTTTTTCATAAGGTTCTAATACTTTTAATTTTGCAACTTTTACATTAGTGGCATCAATTTCAAATCCTTCAACTTGGGCAACTAGTCCTTCTTTTTCAATTTCTTCTTTTAATATAGCGATAGCTTTTTTTTCTTCTTTCGTGCCCGCGAGACGATTAAATGATAGTTTTTCTAAAAGTGAAAAACAACGGTTAACATCATACATAGATTTACCTCCTATTTTAGATGAGCAATAATTTGATCAGTATATTCGCTTGTTGAAGTATTACCACCTAAATCTCTTGTTAAATATTTCTTTTCTTGCAATACTTCTTTTATTGCTTCCCTTAGTTTGTTTGCTTTTTCTTGTTCACCAAGATGATCAAGCATCATCGCACCACTTAGTAAAAAAGCAGTAGGATTTGCGATGTTAAGTCCAGCGATATCAGGAGCTGAACCATGTACGGCTTCAAAGACTGCTTCTTCTTTACCAATATTAGCGGCTGGTGCTAAACCAAGTCCTCCAATTAAACCAGAGATTAAGTCGGTTAAGATATCTCCATATAGATTTGGAGCGACAATGCATTCAAATTGATGAGGGTTCATCACCAGTTGCATGCACATATTATCAACGATCTTATCGCTTGCTTCAATCGTAGGATATTCTTCTTTGATACGATTGAATGTTTCTAAGAATAATCCATCAGATTTTTTTAAGATATTAGCTTTATGGACGCAACATAGTTTTTTCTTGTTGTGAGATAAAGCATATTCAAAGGCATAGCGGATAATGCGTTCGCTGCATTTTTTAGTGATTTTTTTATAAGCGATATAACCATCATCGATTTCCACTTCTTCCCCGATATATAAATCTTCAGTGTTTTCTCTAAATGTGACGATATCGATATTATCAAATCTAGATAAAGTATTTGGTAAAGATAAAGCTGGACGAAGATTGACATATAAATCAAACAATAAACGAAGTTGCACATTGACTGATTTAAATCCTTTGCCAATTGGTGTAGTAACAGGTGCTTTTAAAGCGACTTTATTCTTTTTGATAGATGCGATAGCGTCTTCTGGAATTAATACACCATATTTTTCAAAAGCTCTTTGTCCGATCAGATATTCTTCATAAGCGATATCAACTTCAAGAGCGGAAAATACTTTCTTTAATGAAGCGGTAATTTCTGGACCGATGCCATCTCCTTCAAATAATGTGATTGTATATTTAGCCATATTTATTCTTCCTCCTTAATAATTTCACCAACATATTTACCAGCTGGACGAACAATCTTATCGCAATATTGTTTATTTTCAATATTGTGGGCAAGCCAACCAATCATTCTTGAACAAGCAAAAAGTGGTGTATATAAATCAGAACTAATATTTAAGATTTCATAAGTTAATCCTGAATAAAAGTCAACATTAGTACAACAAACAAAACCAGGGCCTTTGCGCTTGGTTAGTTCTTCAATAGCGATACGTTCAAATGTAGCATAGAAATTAAATTTATTTTTATACCCTTTCATTATCGCTAGTTCATGACATTTTTCTTTTAATAGGATGGCCCGTGGATCACTGAGAGTATATACAGCGTGACCAATTCCATAAATCAATCCTTTTCGATCATAGAATTTCTTATCGAGGATATTATTGATGATTTTTCTAATATCATCTTCACTTGCTTTTAAAGAAATATGTTGAATTACTTGTTTCATCATATTTCTTACTTCTTTATTTGCTCCACCATGACGAGGGCCTTTTAAAGAACCAAGGGATCCTGACATAGAAGAATAGATATCAGTGCCAGTAGAAGAAATAACAATATTGGCGAATGTTGAGTTATTACCTCCACCATGATCGGCATGAATAATCAGAGCAAGATCAAGCGTTTCTGCTTCTAAGGTTGTGAATTTACCATCACTACGAGTCATATATAAAATATTTTGCGCCATTGTATATTCTTTTTTTGGCTTATGGATGAATAAACTTTTTCCATCGATATAGTGTTTTTTAGCTTGGTAAGAATAGGCGATAATCGCCGGCATTTTAGAAATGATACTAAGTCCTTTTTTCAACGTTTCAAATGCGTCGATAGAATCGGGATTATCATCATATGAATATAAAGAAAGAATAGCTCTTTGAATAGTATTCATCGTGCTGCGCGATGGTGTTTTTAAAATAAAGTTTTCTGCGAACTCATAAGGTAAATCGTATGAGTCAGAAATAAAGGCATGGAACTTTTCTAGTTCTTCTTCATTAGGAAGATGGGAAAATAATATGAGAAACATTACTCTTTCAAAACCGTAAGCTTCCTTATTTAGTTTGGCTAAATCATATATATCGTATCCGCGATAATATAGATGACCTTGGTCATCAATTTTTTTGCCGGATTCATCGATATTATAACCATGTACTTCCGATATTTTAGTAAGAAGGACTAAGACACCTGTTCCATTGTTGTTACGAAGACCTTTTTTGACATTGTATTTATCATATAATTCATTAGGAATAAAGGAGGGTTCTTTGGCTTTTTCAAATTCATCTCCTAAGAATATATAATCATCTGTCAAATCAGAATCTCCATATGTTTTATATGGCGATTTGTTTTGAATCATTTACACTCCTCCTTTTCTATAATGTATTTAATAAAGAACCTTTGATAATCATTTCCTTTCCTTCATCGATCAATGTAGTTTGAACTTCAAATTTTTTATCTTTTACTTTGATGGTTACTAAGAATGTATTGCTACTTGATGTTATCGCGCTAGAATCGACACTGATGACATCACCTTGTGATATAAAATCATAAATTTCATCGCTAATTTGAATTGGTAGTATACCAAAATTTAATAGATTTTGACGATGGATACGGGCAAAGGATTTAGCTAGGACCACTTTAACACCTAAATAACGTGGGCATATAGCGGCATGTTCACGCGAAGAACCTTGTCCATAATTATTACCCGCGACAATAATTGATTTTCCATATTCTTTTGCTCTTTGTTTAAAGTTTTCATCTACTGGATAAAAGCAGAATGAAGAAAGTTTTTCAATATTGCTTCTAAAAGGAAGAATCTTTGCTCCCGCTGGCATGATATGATCGGTAGAAATATTATCTTCAAGCTTTAATATTACTGGAGCGGTTTCCACTCTTTCGATCGGTTCAAATTTACTTAATGGCATAATATTTGGACCCATGATAACATTGTCATCAAATTTTGGTTGAATGAAAGCTGAATCATCGACTAAATAAGATGAAGGAATAGGATAAGAAGTTAAAGATACATTGTCTTCAACGCCAGTTATATAACCTTTTATGGCACTAGCAGCACATACTACTGGTGAAGCTAAATAGATGGAAGCTGATTTGGTTCCACTTCTTCCTAAAAAATTACGATTAAAAGAACGTAAAGTCACAGCATTAGAAGATGGAGATTGGCCCATTCCTATACAAGGACCACATGTGCATTCAAGAATTCGCGCTCCACTTTGGACAATGTCGTATAATAAGCCATTTTGAATCATCATTTGTAAAACTTGTTTTGAACCCGGATTAATAGTCAAAGAAACATCGTCTTTAATTTTATGTCCTTTTAAGATAGAGGCGACAGCGACCATATCTTCATAGGAAGAATTGGTGCAAGATCCTATACAAACTTGATTGACTTTAATGTTTTGTAAAGAAGATACTTCTTGGACGTTATCAGGTTGAGAAGGACATGCCACAAGAGGAACTAAGGAAGACAAATCAATATCGATAATTCGATCGTAAGTTGCTCCTTCATCCGCGCTTAATGGACGATAGTCTTTTTCTCTTCCTTGACGAATTAAGAACTCTTTTGTTTTTTCATCAGATGGGAATACAGAAGTGGTTAAGCCTAGTTCCGCTCCCATATTGCATATAGTGGCTCTTTCACAAACGCTTAATGTTTTAACTCCTTCTCCACCATATTCAAAAATATTATTAACGCCACCTTTAACGCTTAATAATTTGAGAAGGTGTAGAATAATATCTTTAGAAGTAACACCATGCTTTAAAGCACCACTTAAGCGAATTAAATATATTTTAGGATTAACTAGTTTAAATGGTTTACCCGCCATAGCAAGAGCGACATCTAAACCACCTGCGCCAATAGCAATAGCTCCTAAAGCACCAGAAGTTGGTGTATGAGAATCAGAACCAAGTAAAGTAACTCCAGGACGAGTAAATCTTTCTAATTGAAGTTGATGGCAAATGCCATTTCCTGGTTTAGAATACACGACTCCATATTTGGAGGCTACTGTTTGTAAGAATAAATGATCATCAGCATTTTCAAAACCATTTTGTAATGTATTGTGATCAACATAGGAAACGGATAAGTCAGTTTTAACTTTTTGAATGTCCATACTCATCAATTCTAGATAAGCCATTGTGCCAGTAGCATCTTGAGTTAATGTGTTATCTATTTTGATATGAATTTCTTGCTGACCTTCGATGTCATTTACATTTTCTTGTAAATGAGAAAGAAGTATCTTTTCTACTAAATTAAGGGATGATTTATCTTTTGTTAACATATTGAACCTCCTGGATATTAATTGAATAAATAATACGCTTATTGTAGCAAAAGTGCTATTCTTATAAATGCATTAAATCAATTGTATGTACGATAAATACATTGTAAGCGTTTTGTGTACGAAAAAACAAGATTATTTATATAATATATAAATAAAAATTCAAAAAAATATCATTTTTATTTAAGAAAAGACGAAAGAAAAAAATAAATAAAAATGTTAATTACATCTTGCGCTTAATTCCTTAGCTTTTCCGTTACTAAACGGTCTAGCTTTTAGAGTTAAGTACATTTAAGCAATTAACACTTTTATTATTTTAATGTTGGTTTAATTCTTTTTCTAATAACTGATTGGTTAAAGACATTGATTCAAGAATTAATTTGACCATCTTTTCCATTTGGGAAGATGCTCTAAAATTTGATTCGCAAATGTAGTTTACACGATTCTCTTCTAGTAAAGGCATAACTTTATCTTTTTTATGTGGTTGATAAACTGCGATAGATTTGCCACCTTTTTCCTTGACTAAGGTCATACAAGGAATATCAGTTAGTCCATCACCAAGATAAATAATATTTCTAAATTCAACGTGCTTTTCATCTTTTCGTTGATTGACATTCTTGTCATCGGTTTGATCGAATACACCTTTTACTATTCTGAATAGATATTGCGTTTTTAATGTATAGTTGATAGTACATTTTGGCCAGTATGCTTCCCCTTCTTCATTATAAAGGAACTCACAACCATATATTGCTTTAAATTCCTTTGCAATCGCGGATCCTTCAATTATTTCTTTGTTGCCAGAAGAAATAATATAGTGCTCTAAAGTTATGCCTTTTTCTTGGGCAAAATTATTTAATCTTTTAAACCAAGTAGTAACTCCATCATAAAATTTAACATCTTTGCCTAAGCTTCTTAAATATTCCTTGGTTAATTTTATTCCTTTTTTCTTACACTCTGTAATCATACAGTGAAGGTAAGATAAGATAGATTCTGTACCTGTTGATTTGGAAAAATTACCTGTTTTTGCCCAAAATTCTTCACTAGTTAATCCAAGGGCAGGAATAAAAGAAAAAGCTTGCATATCATCTGTCGCTAATGTTTTATCAAAGTCATAACATATTGCAATAACATTTTTACTCATAGTTTCACCTCGACATAATTATAATATATTTTAAAAAAAATGCAAAAAAAACTATTTTTTCCTTTAGTGTATATCCTATTTTGATGCATTTTTGATAAATTTATGAAGATTTATTCCTCAATTTATATATAATTAAGACGAGGTAATTATGAAAAAAGAAGAATTAAGATTAGATTATTTAAAGAATCATCCAGAATTAAAATTATATCAATCAAAAGAAATGTTTAGAATAAATACGGACACTTGTTTATTAGGTGAATTTTTAGATCTTAAAGTGGATGATAATGTTTTAGATGTAGGAACTAATAACGGGGCCTTACTTATTTATGCTTCTTTACAAACTAAGGGGCACCTAGTAGGAATTGATATAAATAAAGAAGCTTTAGAAATTGCTTCTTTAAATATGGAAGAACATAATATTCAAAATGTCACATTATTACATGAGGATTTTTCTTCTTTTGTCAGTGAAGAAAAATTTAAAGTAATTATTTCTAATCCTCCTTATTTTGCTACCAAAGATGATAATTCAAAGAATCTAAATATATATTTACGAAATGCTCGTCATGAAGAATTTTTACTTCTTGATGATTTATGTAAAGGAATATCTTTAAATTTGACTGAAGATGGTTCTTTCTTTTTAGTTCATCGCCCTGAACGCCTTCAAGAAATAGAAAATACTCTTTTGAAATATCATTTATATATAAATAAATTAGTATATGTATTTGATGAAAGAAGTAAAAAGATTGTAACAATTCTTATTAAAGGATCATATTCTTCTTTAAATAAGGAAGAAGATAATATCCATATAAATGGATTCTAGTAAGGCGAATTTAAGAAGAATTATATATTTCCATAATATAAAAAAGAAGAGTGTTTCCACTCCTCCATATGAATAATAAGAATTATAG
>JBJFEV010000027.1:0-14794 GCA_051891155.1 Bacilli bacterium | reverse complement strand
TATAGTACATATGGAATAAATGGTTTACTCAAGAATGATAGTATTGTACAAAAAATACTTATATGTGGATTTGATAATATGAATTCCAGAAAAACTGCATTTGAGGTTTGGAAAGGTTCTATTAGTGCATCTAACCCTCAGGAATACTTATTTATAGATGGCAGGCTGAATGCTGAGGAGTTTCAGATTTTCTGTATAAGAGGAGATGATGATTATAATATAAACAGATATAGTAAGGAGTTCTTATTTGATGATAATGAGGTACAGGATGCCCCATGTTCCTATAAACAAACTTCTTATTGTGCAAGTATGATTGCTTCATTTATTACTAATCTCTTTGTAAATCATGTACATAACTACTAAAACTTTACCTTTAATATAATCACGTGATTGTGTTTTCAATACATCTTTATAGATATCATTTTTGATTACTTCATCCATCTCAATCTTATACTTATATGCTAATCTAACATCTTTTAACATATAATTATTTCCATATACATAAGAATCGATTAATAAACCATATCTGACAATATATTCTTCTACAATTTCATTCATCTTATTTCTTGTTCTTCTTGTTTGGAAAAACATCATAATAAAATAAACTGAAACTAAAGCGATTGTAATTGTTAACATTGCAGGATAAAATGACGCGACAAAAATAGCGCCCGCGACAACAATTAAGAAAATAATTTGTAAAAGTTTAGAGTTCTTCATTGTCTTTTTATGGAATTCAGTAAAAGATACCCTACTTTCATTAATTAGTCGTACAGCTTCATCTGGATCAGTAATAGGTTCTAATTCAAAAAATTGAATATCGGATTCAAAGCTACTATTACTATCTTCCTTTTTTTCTTCTTTGACCACAGGTTTTTCTTTATCATTTTTAGAATCAGTATTTTTTGCTTCTTCTACAACTATTTCCTCTTGAACTTCTTCTTTAATTAACTCTTCTTCGACTGTCTTCAAAGAATCATCATTAACTTCTTCTTTAACTTCATTTTCAATAGATGATTCATCTACTTTAGATGTTTCATCACTAACGTCGTTTTTGCTAGATGCTTCAACTTCTTGATTTTCTAAAGCACTATCATTAACTACTTCTTTTTTTTCTTCTTGAGACATAATCATTCTCCTTTACTAGGGTAATTATACAATAAGTTATAAATTAATGAAATAATATAAAAAGAATAAAATCTTTTTTCTTTATTGATAAAAAAATGTTTTTGGTGCATAATCTAAATGCGGGTGCTGGAAGAATCCGGCTGAGATTATCCTTGATACTAGGATGGACCGTTAACTTGATCTAGGTAATGCTAGCGTAAGGATGCAAAATAATTTTTACTTTACAATCCTTTTTGCGTTATCTGGAGCGGAAAGGATTTTTTTATGGAAAAAGAAAACAAAGTTTTCTCCACTCGTGGAATGACAGAAATTGCTATTCTTACAGCAGTCGCTTTCGCTTTAGATATGCTTCAAAGTGGCATATGGCGTGGTGTCTTCACAAATGGTGGATCAATTGGTATTGCGATGTTGCCAATTCTTATTTTATGTTATCGTCGCGGCTTTTTAAGTGGGTTAGTGTCAGGATTCATTCTCTCTTTCCTTCAAATGTTTGGTGGAGTTTATTCCATCGCTTCTTCTTGGTATCAAGTAGCGGCACAAATTGGACTAGATTACATTCTAGCTTATCCTTGTGTAGCTATTGCCGGTTTATTTTTTAAACCATATCATCAAGCCGAAACTAAAGGAAAGAAAATCGCTTATTTATTAATCGGAACTGGCGTAGGTGGATTCTTAAAGTTTATGTGCCACTTCCTTGCAGGAATTCTATTCTGGCAAAATTATGATTTCCCAGGAGGACCTGCAGTATACTCTCTTGTTTATAATGGAGGATATATGCTACCAAATATTATTATATGCGGAGCTATTCTTGTTATTATTGCTTTAAAACAACCTTCCTTATTAGTTGTTAAAAAGATTGAATCAAATGAACAAGAAGAATCTAAAGGAGGAGATTTACAAGATGCAAAATAAGAATTTAGTCACCGCTATTGCGGGGGGAGTTATTTCTCTAGGTGGATTAATCGTTAGTTTAGTATTCTACATTAAAAGCTTCTATTTTGAAGATTATGGAGAATGGGGAAAGGAATTTACGGCAAATGATTATTTTCTTTCACTAATGATCGTCTCTTCAATTCTATTAGTTTATTTTATTTATTTGCTATACAAAACAGTAAAAAAACAAACTCCTGCAGATATTAGTCATTACATTTATTTATGTGCATCAATGATATTATCCTTCTATTCATTAGGCACATTCATTAAGCCATGGATGAAAGCTTTAAGCAAACATACTCAATTTGATTTTATTTCTAATCAAGTCTATCTATATGTAGGTATTATCGCTTTGATTCCAACCATATATTTCGCTATTGTTTCAGTGAAAAAATATTTATCAAAAACTAATAAATAATGATCAGGCAACCATCCTTTACTTCGATGGTTGCTTTTTTATTGATGAATTCATTGGATACGCCAAGAGGAAAAGAAGAAGTTAAGGTATAATCTTTCAATTCATATTTTAGACCATTTAACGTAACTCCTTTAGAAATTGAAGGAGAAAAAATAGATATGTATCCTTCTTTTTGATTAATTTCAATCTTTTCATTATAAATAAATCTCACAATTTGATTTTTGCTATAAAGAGTAAATTTATATCCCATCATGACCCATTTATAGACATCTTGAAAAGCCGCTAGAGTGTGATCGATTCGCCCTCCTATAACGCCATAAATTTCAAATTCCTTATATCCTTGTTTTATTCCTTCTTCTATTGAAACATGAGTATCAGTAACATCTTTAATCACATTTAATTTTTTAACGTTATTGGTTTCAAGAACGCAATGAAGAGAATCAAAATCACCCACGACCAAACTAATAGGATAACCATGTTCTTTTAAGAACGTATATCCTCCATCAGAAGCAATAATAAAATCACTCTCATCATAAGTAAATTCTCTCCATGAATCACTACAAGCCCCAACAATAATACATCTTTTCATCTCTATCACCTTTTATATAATCATAATAATCAATTTTTTTCATATAGTTAAGTATAAAAAGGAGAAACTATATGGATCGTATGCAACCACCACCATATTATGGAGCACCTTACCAAGGCGAAATGCCCCCTTCTTCCTATCCTTATCCTACACCAGGAGAAAGAAAAGGAGAGAACGAGCAAACCGCTACCGAATTAAGCGGTAACTATTTTGCAGAATTCATGGAAAAAAGTGTAGGAAAAAGAGTATCAATATTTTGTTCTTTTACCGATTCCGCACAATGGCATGACGAAGTATTTACTGGCTTACTTGAAGTAATTGGTGATGATTTTGTAGTAATTAAAGATACTGCATTAAATAAATCCACCTTAATAATGAGTGTATATATTAATTATATTGAAATAACAACTGAGACAAAGAAAAAATAGTTTATTGATCCGAAAATCAATAAACTTCTTTTAATATGTTATTCCAATTTTATTTAAAGAAAAAATAAAATTAATTATTTGATTAGTATAATAACAATCAGGAGTTACAAAATAAAAATCACCATCATCTTTTAAAATGATTAATTTCATCATATCTAATAAATCTTCATTAGAATCATTCTTCTGATTTTCCATTAGCAAGGAATCTAAAACTACGACATTAGTTTTTTCAAATTTTTCCATCAAGATAGAATGATCGTGCATTTCATTGAATGTTCTAAATATGAAGGTAGCATTTTTATCGACTAGATTATCAGGTAAGAATTCTATAGAAAATTCACTTGAATCTTCCAACTTATTTTTCCTTAATTTTTTTAATTTCTTTTCTTCTTTATCATCAATACCGATAAATAATGTATTGTTCTTTAAAGCATCTATTTCTTTATGAACATAATAGGGCGTAAATTCTAATTGTAAAGAAGAAAGTTCGCTGCTATTTGATAAAATTTTTTGAATCTTTTTTAAATATCTTTTTTTATTAAATTTAAAACGAGATAAATGGTAATTAATACATAATAAATCAACTTTATTTAATTTCATAGTAGAGAATGACATCCCCATATATAAATATTTCTCTAATAAGTTTTCGCTCATAATCATCCTCCGCTATAATATATTCTAATATGATTTTAATCGTTTGTCGATTTCTCTTTTTTGTTCTTTAGCTTTTTCACTATCCCTTTTATCATATAATTTTTTCCCCTTAGCTAAGGCAATTTCTAATTTTGCTCTTCCTTTGGATAAATAAATTTTAGTAGGGACAATTGTAAATCCTTGCTCTTTGATTTTTTGATTCAATTTCAAAATTTCTTTTTTGTGCAAAAGAAGTTTTCTTGTTCTTAAAGGTTCGTGATTAAAAATATTACCTTGTTTATAAGGAGCAATATTCATTCCAATCACATAGGCTTCCATTCCTTTAATTATTACATAGGCATCATCTAATGAAGCAGAATGATTCTTTAGTGATTTTATTTCAGTGCCTTTTAATTCGATACCTGCCTCTAAAAAGTCAGAAAGAAAATAATTGTAGTGTGCCTTTTTATTTGAGGCAATAATTTTAATTCCTTGTTCCATTTTTCCTTTCTCCTTTTTTCTTACGTTTTTCTTGACGTGAGATGTGTTTTCGTGACTTGGTATCTTGTATTAATGTAAAAGTTATTTGCCTATTTGTCAAGTTGACGCTAGATACAATTACCTCAACTTTATCACCTAGTTCAAAATAATGAGAAGTTCTTCCTCCTCGCGCTGACATATATCTTTCATCAAAAATATAATAATCATCCAAATCATCAAAAGAAACAAAGCCATCAATACCATATTCATCTAGTTGGATAAACATTCCATTTTGTGTCATTCCATCAATAAATCCTAAGAATTTGTTTCCTATTTTATCTTTTAGAAATTTACAAGCCATTAAATCATCTACTGCTCGTTCAATAGTAATTGCTCTTCTTTCTTTAACAGAAGAATTTTCTGCGATGAAATCTAAATTTTCCACGAACAATTGATCTATATCACAATTATTTTGAACAAGATAACGATCTATTAGACGATGCACGATTAAGTCAGGATAACGTCTTATCGGAGAAGTAAAGTGAGTATAACAAGAACTAGCTAAACCAAAATGGCCTTTATTTTCAATACTATATCGAGCTTTAGCTAATGATTTTAATAACATCATAGACAAAATGGCATAGCGTTCATCATCTTTAGCCTTTTGCATATGTACACTTAATTCTTTAGGTGTGACATTTAATGAAGAAAAAGACGTAATAAATCCTAAATGAGTAGACAATTTCATAAATGCATCCATTTTTTTCGATTTTGGTTGTTCGTGAATTCGATAAATAAATGGCAATCTTTTTCTAAATATAGTTTCACTTACCACCTCATTCGCACTTATCATTAAATCTTCGATTAATTCCTCTCCCTCTTCTTGTTTCCTTTTTATTACTTCGATTGGATTTCCCTCTTCATTGCAAATAAATTTTAACTCTGTAGATTCTAATTCTAAAGCTCCTTGTGCCCGTCTTCTTTGACGTATTTTTAAACTCACTTCATTTAGCAAAAAAAGCATATCATCTATTTCCGAAGAAAAATGTTTATCTAGTGGCTCATGATGAAGCAATTTATTAACATATTTATAAGTTAATCTTCCATGAGATTTAATTACCCCTTTGACAATTTTACTATTAGTAATATTTCCTTCTTTATCAACAGTAAAAATACATGAAGTAACAAGTCGATCAACCCCTTCATTTAATGAACAAATTCCATTTGATAATTCAAAAGGAAGCATTGGTACTACTCGATCGGCGACATAAATAGATGTGCCACGATTCAATGCCTCTTGATCTATCGGGGTTCCTTCTTTAACATAATGAGCGACATCCGCTATATGAACACCAACTTCATAATTAGTCCCCACTCGTTTTACTTCTACCGCATCATCAAAATCCTTTGCATCATCACCATCTATAGTTACAATAAGATGATCACGAAAATCTTCTCTTCCTTTTATTTCATCTTCAGTGACATAAGAAGGGATTTTCTTTAGTTGTTCTCTCACTTCATTAGGAAAAGATATAGGAGCGTCATTAGATAATATTATTTGTGAAATATCAACACCTGGATCATTTTTATTTCCTATTATTTGAACTATATCAACATAAGTAGTTTCTCTTTTTTGTTTAGTCACTACACCCAGAGCGATATATCCTTCAAAGAGTTTTTCTTGTGTTGGATTGACCATAAATATTGTTTCTTTATTAGCCACCTCAGTAACATCAAGAATCCATTGTCCATAAAATGACTTTAATTCCCCACAGACAGTTTTCCTTGCTCTTTTAATTATTGAAAAAACCTCATATTCGTCTCTATAATGAGAAGGCACTTTTTTCAAAAAAACTACATCACCTTTAAAAGCACTATTTAAGGATGAATTAGATATAAATACATCATCATCTTGCCCTTCAATAGAAGCAAAAGAAAATCTATCCTTAATTGCAACGATAGTACCTTTAACTAACTTAAGAGCTTCCGGTGTGGTAAATTCTTTTCTTGTTCGAATTATTTTTCCTTCAGAGATTAATTCTTCAAGAGCATTTTTTGTCTCTTGAGATGAAGAAAAGATCTCATAAATCAGCGATTCTGAGAGAGAATGTTTTTTGAGCATATTCAATATATTATCTTTTAGCATGTGAAATCTCCTTCCTCCTTCAAAATAAAAAAAGGGCAGCGCCCTTTTAAATAGTATTTCCTAGAAATATTTTGCTAATAATACAAACAAGAAAAATACGATACCTGTACAAAGAGTCAAAATAGAAATTACTTTTTCCGATCCTCTTTCTTTAGTTTTAGCAAAGATATTCATTTTTGATCCACCAGTAATTGCACCGGATGCACCATCAGATTTACCACCTTGTAATAGGGTCAATATAATCATAAAGATTGAAACAATAATTAATACAACTTCCATATTTACCTCCGTCTTTAAAGGGTCTATTACATAATACACTATTTTTTATAAATATAAAAATGTTTTTTTACTTTTAATATTTATTTGTTAGTATTCTTTCTTTATAATGTGTTAATATTAGTTTACTTGAAAGGATGATAGCTATGAAAAAATTGTTTTTTCACTCTCCCATTAGATATATTATCGCTTTGGTTGTTGCACTAGTTTTTATTCTAATTAGGTTAATCTCTTCCCAAGGATTCACCGAAATTATTGCTTATTGCGATGGAACATTCTTTGCCGGAATGGTTCTTGTATGTGTTGGTGGTCTCTCTGTTGTATCTTATTACGGAGGGTTTGATATCTTTTCCTATAATATTATGAAGAAAAAAGAAGGGGTTTCTTCTTTATATGATTATTCACAAATTAAGGCTGAAAGAAGAAAAAATGCTCCTCCTTACTATATGCCATATTTTGCAGTAGGTATTTTCTTTTTATTAATTTCCGCGATATTATTAATAATAATTCAAAACATATAAAAAAATGGTTTCCCGTTACAGGAAACCATTATTTTTATTTGTTATTTAATTTGTCTAATTCGGCAATTTTTTCTTTGCACTTAATTTCTTCCGCATCATTACAATAAACAAAGTGACCAGGAATAATTTCTCTTAATGTTGGTTTATCAACAGAGTAATCATGTTCAGCTTGAGGATTATAAATAATTCTCTTTCTTGTTTTTTCTGTAAGTGGATTTGGTTTTGGAATCGCGGATAAAAGTGAATTTGTATAAGGATGTAATGGATGTTTAAATAATTCATCACTTGTAGTAAGTTCAACTACTTTACCAAAATACATAACCGCGATACGATCACAGAAATATTTTACAACTGATAAGTCGTGAGCAATGAAAATAATTGTTAATCCCATTTCATCTTTCAAATCATTTAATAAGTTAATAATTTGAGCACGAATAGAAACGTCTAAAGCTGAAATAGGTTCATCACAAATCAATAGCTTTGGATTCATAATAAGAGCTCTAGCAATACCGATTCTTTGTCTTTGTCCACCTGAGAATTCATGAGGATATCTGGAAGCGTGATCAGCAACAAGGCCAACTTTTTCCAAAATCTCAACAACTTTCTTATGATTTTCTTTTTTATTTCTCTTTCCTTGAATTCTTAATCCTTCTTGAATAATATCTTCAACAGTCATTCTTGGATCAAGTGAATCAACAGGATCTTGGAAAATCATTTGAATTTCATTAACAAGTTTTCTTGGAGTATGTCTATTATCAAAACGAATTTGACGAATCTTTCTTTTTTGTTCTTCAACAATACGATTCTTTAATGCAACTGCATCATTTAATTCATTTTGTAATGATTCCAAAATCTCCGTTTTTGATTTTTCATAGTCTGGTGATTGCATATCAAGAGCAGCAAGCATTTCTTTTTTACGCTTTGCAATATCTTTAACTTTAGCGCGATATCTAATTAAGGTGTACTTAATTTCCTTCTTATTCCATCTTTCACCAGCAGAAATACGATATCCTTTATAATAAACAGATCCAGAAGTAATTTGATGTAATTTAATAATAGAACGACCAGTAGTGGTTTTTCCACAACCAGACTCACCAACAATACCAAAACATTCACCAGTATGAACGTCAAATGAAACGTTAGATACAGCTTTTAATTTGCTTCTATGAGGTCCAGAACCAAAGAAGAAAAATTGTTTTAAATGTCTAACAGATAGAATTATGTCACTATCGATTAATTCTTCTTTTCTTTTTAAAGAAGGATTAATCATATATTTATGTGACAATTGCTTATCTAATTCATTTCCATATATTTCTTCATTAATTTCCACGACTTCTTCGTGTTCATCATAACTAAGTGGAGATGCATCATCTTCGTGATAAGCTAAAGTACTTTTTAATTCATCATCCATTGATGAATCAATATTTCTTTCTTTATTTTCCTTCATTTGTTGCACCTTCTTTCTTTGCTTGTTGTTTTGATTCTTTAAGTGCATTTTTAATACGAGTTTCTACAATCTTAGGCATTTTTACTTTTGGAGCATCTGGGTGTAATAACCAAGTTGCGGCATAATGAGTATCTGAAATTTTAAACATAGGTGGCTCTTGTTCAAAATCAATCTTCATAGCATATTTGCTACGCAATGCAAAAGCATCTCCTTTAGGTGGATAAATCATATCTGGAGGAGTGCCAGGGATTGCTTCAAGTCTTTCCTTAGAATCAATATCTGGAATAGAAGCGAGTAATGCCCAAGTATAAGGATGTTTAGGTTCATAGAAGATTTCTTCTGCTGTACCACATTCTACAATCTTACCAGCATACATAACAGCGACACGATCCGCCATATTAGCAACAACACCTAAGTCGTGAGTAATAAAGATACAAGATATGTGTCTTTCTTTTTGAATCTTTTTAATAAGTTCAAGAATTTGTGCTTGAATTGTAACGTCTAAAGCAGTTGTAGGCTCGTCACAAATTAAGATTTCAGGTGCGGCAGTTAACGCAATAGCGATAACAATACGTTGTCTCATACCACCTGAGAATTCAAATGGATATTGTCTGAATCTCTTTTCAGGAAGAGGAATACCAACTTCTCCCATAATTTCAAGAGCTCTACGTTTTGCTTCTTTCTTAGTAATCTTAATTTGATCAAGATATGCATCTCTATCAGCAATATATTTATCTTTTGCTTCTTTAATTTTTTCTTTATCTCTTGACTTTACAGCTTCGATAAGTTTAGAAATGTTTTCTTTACGAATAGGTTTATAAGTTTCCTTAACCCCTGATTTATATTCGTTAACTTCTTTTTTAGCTTGTTGTTTCTTTTCATCCAAAGCTTTCTTTAATGAAGGAAGAACTTCACTACATTCTTTTTCAGCTTCTTGAATTTTTTGATTTCTTAATGAACTAGCTTCTTTTTTAATTTTAGAAAGAGTTTCCTTATCAGGATTATCCTTTTGTGCTCTCTTTAAAGTTAAAGCATATTCATCTTTGGCTTTTTTGATTTTAATATTTTTTCTTGCAATAACATTTTTATATGCTACAAGTTCTTTAGATATTTTTTCTTCATACATCTTCTTAACTTTATTAGAGTTAATAAGCATAGCTTCGGTAATTTGTTTACCAATTCTAACAATTGGGTTTAATGAAGATAATGGGTCTTGGAAGATCATTCCAATCTTATTACCACGAATCTTATGATATTCTTCTTCAGATACTTCTAAAAGATTTTCACCTTCGTAAATAATTTCACCATCTTCAACAATCGCATTGTTAGCAAGAATTCCCATAATAGCTTTCGATGTAACAGATTTACCTGATCCTGATTCACCAACGATACATAATGTTTCTTCTTTACCTAAATCGAAAGAAACATTACGAACAGCTTGAACTAAACCATTATCAGTTTTGAAAGATATAGTTAAATTTTTGACTTCTAATTTTTTCTCTGCCATATTAATCACTACCTTTCAATGATGGGTTTAACGCATCACGTAAACCATTACCAAATAAGTTAAATGAAATCATAATTAATGCCATAATAATTGATGGGAAAACAATTAAGTTTGGATAAATTGCTAAGTATGCTTGGTTTTCGGATAAAAGGACACCAAATGAATCAACACCTTGTAATCCTAAACGTAAATATGCAAGGTTAGCTTCTGAGAAAATAACGCTTGGAACCATTAAAACAGAAGATGTAATAATTGTACCTAATGAGTTTGGTAAAATATGCTTAGCGATCAATCTTGCATCGGATGCACCTAATGTACGAGATGCTAAAACATATTCACGCCCTTTAAATCTATAGAACTGCGTTCTAGTTCGGGCGGCTGTTCCCATCCATCCGGTCATACATAGAGCTAAGAAGAATGTCATAAAGTTATTACCTAAGTGTAAGATACACAACGTCATAACAACAATCCATGGTACGCCACTTAAAATATCACAGAATCTTTCCATAATAATATCAACATTACCACCGAAGTAACCTTCAATAGCACCAAATACTAAACCGAATAAGAAACAGAATGCCGCAGTACAAACACCGAGGACTAAAGAAGTTCTTAATCCAGAGAATGCTTTTTTAAATAAGTCATGGCCTTGTGCATCAGTTCCCATCAAGAAGATAGGCATAGATTTATATCCATAATCTTTATATCTATAAGCAGTCGCTGTAACTGATAAAACTTTACCAGTAATTGAATTAGTTTTTTGACTGATAATGCCGGAAATTGGACATTTATCTTCATCTAAAATAACAAAGTTTTCAGGTGATGAATAATCGTATGAGCACCAACCATTATTAATATAAACATCAAGTTCTGATTTAGCTAATGTAACTTCTTTTTCATCGTATGCTGCAGCATATGTATCATATGTGAAAGAACAGTATTTTACTTTTGCTCCATATACTGACTTAACACCAGTTGATTGCCAATAACCTTCAGGGAATTGTTTTGTTTCTTCATCTTGCATTCTTAAAACCATTTCAGAAGCATTATCAAAAGATAACTTGCCTAATAGTTCTTCATTTGACATACCTTCTGCACATGAAAACTTCAAAGACTTAATTAAGAGATAAGAAGTTTTATTTTCTACTGGTTTAAGTTCAAAAACGAAGTTTGCATCATTAACAATTGATAAAGATGCATCTTGAATAGCTTTTGAAATATCAATTGTTTGAACTCCGTATTCTTTTGACCAATCTTTTAATACTAATTCATCATATTCTTTTGTTTCAGTATTTTGATTGTATCTTAAAGTAATACGATATTCTCCAAATTCATAATCAAATGTTTGAATATCACCAAGTTCCATTTCTACTTTATATTGTGAAGTAGCGTTGAACTTAGTTTTATTATATGTGTATAAAACTTTTGTTGATAGATCTTCAGAATTTTCAACCTTTTCATTTAAAAGATGAACATATCCATCTTTTGCATATGCACTAGCGGCATTAATTAAAGTATATTCTTCATCAATCTTTATCTTAGAACATGCAGGCTTGTAATATCCTGCTGGAACTTCATTATCTATATCATAAATAACATTTTTAATCTTTCTAGTTCCATCCCAAAAACCAGTTCCAGCTGGGAATAACTTTGGAGCTAAAAATCTTTCTTTAACTTTAACAGTTTTAATATCTTTATCAGATGCGACAGGAACTAATAAAGTAAGGACAATTAATATACCTAAAATAATAGCGCCGGCAACAGAAGATTTATTCTTTTTAAATCTACGGAAAGCATCTTTGATAAATGTAGTTGGCTTAGAATCAAATTTTTTATCTGAAATTTTTACATTATCTTGCACTAAAACAAAGTCATCTTTGTTTACAGAAATAGTAGACAATGTTTCTTTATTGTTTTCTTCAAAATTAAACATTATTTCTTCGCCCCCATTCTAATTCTTGGATCGATAAATCCATATGAGATATCTAAAAGAACACCCGCTAATAAGCCAAATGTTGTAAAGATTGCCATATCAACAAATAAGATATTGTAATCTTTTGCATTTAAGGAATCGACAAATAAGCTTCCGATTCCAGGAATTCCATATAAATTCTCTAAAATCATTGAACCACCCATGATTGATAAGAATTCAGCAATGATTGATGGAACAATTGGTACCATAGCATTTCTTAGTGCATGGCGTAAAATTGCTTGTCTTTTTGTTAATCCTTTTGTTCTTGCTAGTAATAAATAATCGCTTTCCATGACTTCGCAAAGTTCGGCTCTAGTGAAACGACAATAACCACATATAGAACCAAAAGATAAGCAGAATACTGGTAAAATAAATGCTAAAATCTTAGTTTGTGTTGGTGCATTTGATGATGGCCATTGAGTTGGTAAAACATGAGCACCATAACATAACCATAGCATCAAGAAAGTAATTAAAACGAAACTAGGTACAGAGATGAACACCATAATTAAAGTTGAAATAATATGATCAGTTATAGTATTTTTCTTTAATGCCGCCCAAATGCCTAAAGCAATACCTACAGGAACAGAAATAATAACTGAAAAAATATTTAGTAAAATTGATACTTTAATTCTTTCACCAATAATAACAGTAGCAGCAACATTAGGTTGAATCTTTACAGAAGTACCCCAATCCCATCTAGTTATAATGTTTTTTATCCAACTGAAAAATTGTTGGAATACAGGTACTTCATAATAATAATATTGTTGTCCACTAGAAGAATAACTCCATAATAATTTACCTTTATTTGTTTGTGCTTTGCTATAAGATTGAACAAAGCCTAATCTTACTTGGTCTTGATAATAAGCGAATTGTTGCGCTTCTTGGCCTAAAGGTTTTTGGAAAGGCAACAGCTTTATCAAAATAAATGTTAATGACAAAATAATCACAGCGGTCATAAGTGCCAGTGCAATTCTTTTTAATACATACTTTGTCATAAATAGACCTCCTCCTATTAATATTTCTTATTATACATTATTTGCATCTTTATACGTAGTATAAAATGCAAAAATAGGCAAAAAAACAATTAGATTAGTAAACTAACCTAATTGTTATTTATAGATTTAGTTTTCTTTTTTATTCAGCGGAAGAAGCACTTACATAAATATCAATGTATGATTCAGCTTCAATGCCTGAAACATCTGTTACATATTCTAGTTCATACCAGAATGCATCACCATATTTTTCAACAAGATCAGCAGAAACTGTAATTGTAACTGTGAATGTTCCATCACCATTATCAGTTGTAACGACTGCACTTGCAGCTAAATATTCATATGTCTTCCAGTCTCCTGAAGCAATATATGAACCTAATGTATCAAAGTCAACGCCATCAGCATTTGCTTGAACTGTAATAACAGTTGTAATTGTACCATCAAGATTCTTTGTTGTTTCTTCATCAACGAATGTAACTGCTGGAACGTTTGCACCATCTTTAACGATTGCAACGCTGTTTGCTGCCATATAAAGAGCATCATATGACCATCTTTGTCCATCGTAAACTAATGCATCTGCATCTGGATCATTTGTATCAAGACCCCAGTTTAGAGTAAATCCGCCAGAAATGCTTTGATCTGAAGATAGAACACTTACGAAATCAAGTGGGTTTAATGCGTTACCTGAAATAGAACCGAAGCCTAAGTCAAATTGACCTAACATCATCTTATCATAGTAAACATCTGACCAAGAAGAACCAACCCAGAATGAAACTTCTAGTTTGTATTTTCCACCTGTTACTGAAACATCATTAAATGCTGTTTCAAAGTATTGTTTAATTTCATTGTGATAATTATTTTCATGTTGTGGATACATCCAAGCAATTTCTAATGGAAGAACTGTTGGATTTGAAGTTGTACCAGGAGTTAATTTTCCTTCAGCTTCTAATTCTGCAATAGCAACTCTGAAATAATCACGAGCTAAGTCTAAGCTATAGCCATTGTCTGTATCTCTTAATAAGCCAGCAACTGCATCTTTGTGAGCTTGAGTTGTTGAATAAGAAATACCATTTTCTGGATCTGACATATAGTTAGATGATAAGTAATCAACTGATGGGATAGAACCACGAGCATCAGCGAATGTATTTCTATCGATTGATAGAGATAATGCTTTAACGAAGTGAGAGTTACCTAAGTAAGGTTTTACTGTCCAGTAATCTTCTCTTGCTGTTTGTGCAACAACACCATTTTCACCAAATAAGTATTCCCATGTTTCTTCATTACATGCATTAACATTTAATTTGAAGTTAGAATCACCTGTTGTTTT
>JBJFEV010000026.1:0-14864 GCA_051891155.1 Bacilli bacterium | reverse complement strand
AATCACGAGCAAATAATTATGTTTGCTAAAACTTTTGGATGTGTACGTTTGTTTTCAAAATAAAGAGGTATAAGATTTATCTATAAGAAATTGGGTGTGTCCTAAATGTGGAACCACCCACAATAGAGATTATAACGCAAGTATCAATATCCTAAAAAAAGGACTTGATATATTAAAAGGCAAGGACATTGCCGGTTAGCTCGTTGATACTGGATTCAGAAGAATCCTTGAGCGAGAAGCCCCCACTTCTATAAGTGGTGGGAGCATGTCACTGACTTCCGTATTGTCCTCCATCAATTCTAATGATGGAATTATTAATAAAGGCCGCTTCATCACTCGCTAAAAATTTTACTAAGTGGGCTACTTCTTTAGGGTCTCCATATCTCCCCACTAATATCTTTGCTTCCTCTTGCTTTAAGAATTCTTCATCGTATCCTTCTAATTCTTTTCCCGTTCCAATAAAGCCAGGAGCAATGCTGTTTACATTGATATATGGGGCAAATTGAATTGCTAAATTATGGGTTAATGAATTAAGGGCAGCTTTAGATGCATCGTATTCTAAACACATTGGATAATAAGTATTTATTCCATTTGTTGAACTGATATTGATAATTCTGCCCCACTTTTTTTCAAGCATATATTTATAAACTCGTAAAGAAACATTATAAGCCCCAATAACATTTACTTCTAATGTACGCTTAAAATCTTCCACTTTTTTTAAATGGAACATATTCGATAAATCAATGGCCGCATTATTGACTAACACATCTACGCCTTGCAGTTCCTTTTCCACATAAGTAATCATTTCATCAACTTCTAAAACGGAAGATACATCACATTTATAAATCAAACACTTAACTTGATAATCTTCTTCAATTTGCTTTTGCAATTCTTTTGCTTCTTTACAAGAAGTTAAATAATTAATAACGATATTATATCCGCTTTGAGCAAGTTCTAAGCATATAGCTCTTCCTATTCCTCTTGCTCCTCCAGTAACTAATGCTACTTTATTCATAAAATAAACCTTAACAAAAAAGAGCTTAAATTAAGCTCTTCCTGAATATTTTCCATCTGCGGAGAAAACGATAACTTTTTCACCTTGTTCAATAAATAATGGAACTCTAATAGTAAGACCTGTATCAGTAACAGCATCTTTAGTAGCGGTAGAACTTGCTCCTTTGACGGCTGGAGAAGTTTCTGCGATTGTTACTTCTACTTTTTCTGGAACGATGACTGATAATACTTCATTATTCCAGAATGTAACTAATAATTCGCCACCTTCAACGATGAAATATTTGCTAAAACCAACTTGTGCTTCATCAATTTCATATGGTTCAAATGTATCTACATCCATAAAGTTGTATGTTGTGCCATCTTTATAAGTGAATTGAACTTTTTTCTTTTCAATAAGAGCCGCTTCAAATTTTGTTGATGCGTTAAAGTTT
This sequence comes from Bacilli bacterium, assembly GCA_051891155.1. GTDB lineage: Bacteria > Bacillota_I > Bacilli_A > RFN20 > CAG-449 > UBA3210. Next base: position 13,419 of record JBJFEV010000026.1, on the reverse strand, counting down.
CTTTCTTGTGTGGAACCTGATTTTAAATTTTTCATTTTTGTTTTTAAAATCGCCGCTCCCTTACCTGGTTTTACATGCATAAAATCAAGTACTTGCCAAGGTTCACCATCGATTAATAATGTTAAACCTGTTTTAAAATCGCCTGCTTCAATTGCCATAATTCTTTACCTCATTTATTAAATATAATATTTATATGTCGAAAATATTTTACTAATTTTTAATGTTTTAGTCAACCATAATATAGATACTAAAACAATGTTAATTTCTCTTCTTTTCGCGAATTAACATATTTTGTCCATTTGATGTAACCATATGTAGTATTTGTCAAATATCCCACTTTTAAGATAAGAAGGACAAATTGACCAGTCATAATATTTATAGCCGCTTCTAGAAGAGCACATATATACCAAGCAATCCATTGTTCTCTAAAGCGGAAGAAAATGAATAATCCATTGGCAATTCCTACCGCACTAGCACAAGCATCAATATAAATGATCGCCGTTTCTAAAGCTTCATTTCCTCCAAAGAAATCGGTAGAGATATTTAAGCCAGAAATCAAATAACCAATCACTACTGTCCAAACGACAATTCCTACGATAACAAGAATTTCTTGCCAGCCTTTAAGTCTTCTAACCGCGGTTAATTCTTCTTGTTCTTTATCTTTATGTTTAGCCCAGTTGACAAAACTCAAGATATCGATTGGTAACCAGAATAAAAGGGTTGTAAGCATCGTTGCAAAACGATACATAAGAACAATACAAATAACAATTTCAGTTATTTCCACACCAACAGAAACAATAAAATTCCACTTGCTTTGTTTAGATATTAATAACTCGCATAATATATTTAAGAATGTATCAAGGAGATACAAAAGCATGATGATAATACCTGATACACCATTAGCCGATTCTTCTGGGAAGATAATAGCAAATATAGTAGCGAGCACCATAATGGTAATAAACCATATCTTCTCGTAAGCAGTAAATTGCTTAGCAAAGAAGGTGATAACTCCTAAAGATATCGATAAAATCAATAATGAAGTTGCTGCATTAAATAGCACAGTATGCTTAGAAGCAGAAACCGCTTTGGTTGAGGAAGAAATTTCTTTCTCCGTTGGATTCATATGATCAAAAATGATTGATACATTAGAATCAGTAAGATATTCATATCCTATTATTTTTTCTATTTCTAACTCTTCATAGTCTTCATATGAATAGGTGATAATCATTTCTTTTTCGCCATCTTCACTAACGAATAATACATCGCATTTAGTACTATCTTCATCATAATCTTCCGCGTCAAAATCTCTATATAATTCAACAGTTCCTATATACGATACTTGTCCTGGATTTTTGTTTACTTGCACCGAACCTACAATGAAGCAAATTAAAGATGCGATGAACATACACGCGATTAAAACTAATTCAAGAATTTTAAGTTTTTTATTATGTTCCATATTATTTTGTAAAAATTCTTTCATAGAAACGCTCCTTCTTTTTCAACATTGAAATTGTAAAAGGAAAGAGTTAGAAAAACAACAAAATAGTTAATAATCAAGTAAAAAAAGGCTTTTATATCAAATTTTTATTTTGTAAATGTTCACAGATAATTTCTAAAAGTCTGTCTTCTCCTAAAGAGGCATCTAAATATAGATCATAAATATCTTTAGAAGTTCTATCTTCATTAGCAATTAATGAATAGTATTTATCTCTTGCTAAATCGGATTTCTTGATATTTTCTTGAGCTTGCTCAAAAGAATCATGATACATCTCTTGTATTTTTTTGATACGATACTCTTCATCAGCATACAAGAAAATAGTAACTAAATTTTTATGGCCTCGTAAAATGTAATTAGCGCTTCTTCCTACGATTACAAAAGATTCCTTATTTGCTAATTCAGTAATAATTTCTTTTTGAGCAATAAGAGCCTCTTTATTAGCGTCTAAAGATAAATATAATGAATGAGCATCTTCATCATCTAAACGTTTATTTAGATATTGTTTATCCAAATTTCTTTTTTGTGCTTCTAGATAAGCGAGTTCCTTATCATAAAAATTTATCTTCAATTTACTAGCTAAAGATTTACCAAGTTCTTTAGCGTTTGTTCCATGTAATCGAGATATCGTGATAATAAGATTATCATTAATCTCATCAGTTTTCGTATCTAAAGGTTTAATCTTTTTATTGTATGTATATTTTAAAATAAAGAAAGAAATAATCGCGGTAAATAATTCGCTTAAAGGGAATGTCCACCACACAATATCCACTACTGAAGAAGACAAAGTGAATAAGAAAGCGATTGGGAAAGGGAAGATGACTAAGCGAAGAAGTGCGCTCAATAAAGGATTGATAGGATCGTGGAGAGCTTGTCCTATTCCTTGTACTGCAATACTAAATCCCATGAAAATATATCCTATAGATGCGATTCTTACCGCTTTTTCACATACTGAAATTAATGAAGCCGTAGATCCTCCTGACAAAGAGAATAAAAGCGATAAAGGTCGAGCTATTATCTCAAATAATATCGTGATAATTATCGTGATAATAAAGGTATCAATAATACCATATTTAATACATTCTTCTGATCTTTTCTTATCTTTCATTCCATAATTAAATGAAAGGATAGTAATAATAGTATTAGATAAACCAAAGCATGAAAACAAAGCTATTTGTTGAATTTTATAATATATTCCAAAAGCCCCTACAAGAAGAGTAGAATCCACATTAGCGTGACCTAATATTATATTTAATCCCGCCATCATGATAGATAATAATCCTTGCATTATAGCAGCGGTAAATCCTATAGAATAAATATTCTTAATAACTTTTAAACTTGGTTTGATATATTTTAAATTACCATTGATTTCCTTATTTAATAAATAATGGAAAAACAAAGCGATAATTAAAGAAACAAATTGGCCTATAACCGTGGCAATTGCCGCGCCTTCAACCCCCATATTTAATGGGAAAATTAAAATATAGTCAAGAATTACATTTGTAACTGCTCCCGCCACTTGTGCAATTGTAGAAAGATTAGTTTTGCCGGTTGATTGTAAAAAACGTTCATATATAGTAAATCCAATAGCTCCTAAAGATAGTGTAGTACAAATTGACAAATATGAACTGCCCATTTGGATAACTTTTTCATTATCAGTAAATGATGAAATAAATGCCTTAGCACCAAAAATACCAAATAAAAGGAAAAGACAATAGATAAATAAACCGAGGAATATTCCATTACCAGCGATTTGATTTACCTTTTCTTGACTACGTTCCCCTAAACATTTGGATAATAATGCATTTAGTCCTACACCAGTTCCTACACCGATAGCTATAATTAATATTTGTATAGGAAAAGCATAAGTTAACGCTTCATTAGCTAATGCCCCATCACCTTCAATATTGGCTACAAATATACTATCGATGACATTGTATAATGCTTGTAGAATCATTGATACGATCATTGGTAATCCCATTTTCCAAAATACTTTTTTCAATGGTTCTGAAGCCATTTTATTTTTTTTGATTGCTTCCATAAATACCTCCAAAAAATAAAAATGTGTAGATCCATTCAACTGGATTTACACATTTCTGTTACGCATTGACGTAATTAATTTTAAATAAAATAAATATTTTTTTCTATTGAAAAATCATTTTTTTTAAATTTTTTTAAAAGCCATTGAAATGCCTTGAGGTAATAATATATGGATAATTGACAAAGCAAGCATTTTGATCAACGTAATATGTCTCTGTACCTAAAGTAGGGCCATATTTTGATTCACCATTAACATCATATTCTGAATCGTATTGGAACATAGTAATCTTGTAATCAGCTGCACAATAATCAAACATATCAAGCGCAGCAGCATCAACTGTTGAAAAATAATCATAGCAGGCAATCCACGCATCGCAGATAATATCATCTTGATATACATAACTATTCCAATTAGAAGCACCCATATATACTCCAGGATAATAGCCAGCATCGATTAACGTTTGAGCAAATGCGTTGACAATAAGTGTATTTTCATATTTTGATCGTGATGATATGGCACTTGTTTCTTCATAGTCCATATAGATAGGATAGGTGAAAGTTCCTTTATCATATCCTAAATATTCTAAATTAGAAATAACCCATTCTGCTTCGTAAATAGCGTCTTCTACTGAATCAGCATTGGAATAAGCATATAAACCGACTGGCACACCATAGGATAAACACTTTTCCACATTAGATACGAAATAATCATCCATATATGCAGTTTCCGAAGATGAGAAATAAACCATACGAGCAATCATAAAAGAAGAATTAGCGCTATATTTGCTCATATTGATATCACCTTGATATACTGATACGTCATTACCATAAATCCAAGAAGTACCAGTTCTATAAGTAAATGCTTCGCCACTAGAAGAAGGAGTTTCTACTTCGACTTCCACTTTTTCTTTTTCCCATTTTGCATATAGGGTTTGATCATTTGAAAAAGTTAAAAATCTTGTTCCGTTTAAATCACTATTGCTATACCATCCTAAGAAGGCATATCCCTCTTTAATTGGAGTTTCAGGTAAAACATAGAATCCTTTACGATATACCTTTGCATTATCACCATTGAGTGCAACAGTGTCATCAATTTCAATTCCCTTTAATGACGCATAAGCATTTACGTTAGAAGCGTGAACTACGAGGGTATAATCATAAATTCTTAGGCCATAATCATTTTCTAAACCATTATCTAAATAGATTTTTGAAACTGTATAATAGTTGTCTCTTAGTGCCGTTAAGCCAATACGATAAGACCATTCCGCATTAAGATTAGCTTCACTTTCTTTATCATTAAGCATAATAGCAGAATCAGCATTACATGTATATTCCCAAGTAGTAACATTTTGTTTATCAATATTAAATTCTAAGATAGGGGTAGAGTAATTATTCTTATATGAAGTTACATAATTTTTAGTTTCAGTTAATAAATCGTATACATTAACTTCTAATGAACAAGAACCAATTTCAGTAGGAATAGAACTAAAACTTAATCTATCATTAAAATTTAAAGTATTAAATAACGGATAATAAGTAGTATTAGAATCGTGAATGACAATAACATAATCATCATTTGCTAATAATGCATCTTCTCCTCGAGGCTCAACGATTCTTGTGATGACAAATTCATCATCTCCTAAACCCTTGATACCAACTTTTTTCGCCCAGGTTACTTCATTGCTATTATAATTATCTAAATCATATAAGAATATTGATTGATCATAATAAGAATTATAACCTGAATTGAAGTTATTAATTGGGAAAGAACACTTCTTAGCTTCCGAAGAAGAGAAATATCCTCCATTTAAATGATAATTGATTTCCACTTTTTGCTCTAAAGAAGTGGAAGAAGCACGATAAACTTTACAAGGAACATTGACCGTTCCCTTAACAGTAGGAACATCCATTTCAATGACATCGCCTACTAAGATATTGTTTTTTAATAAAGAATATCCTTCTTCATAGGAAGCATGAACGACGATGGTATAATCATAAATAGTTAATCCATAATCATTTTCTAAAGCATTATCTAAATAGATTTTTTTAACTGAATAACTCTTATCATCACGTTTATTTAAAGCGATACGATAGGACCATTCTGCATTAAGATTTGCTTCTGTTTCTTTATCATTTAACATAATCGCGGAACTTGCATTACAAGAATATTCCCAGGTTGTCACATTAAATTGTGTGATGTTAAAACCAAATAGATATTGAAGCGGTTGCTCAAAAACATTAACATCAATAGAACAAGCTCCTGTACTTTGAGGAATAGAACTTAATACAACATGATCTCCTTCATTTAATGAACTTAATGTAGGATATAAATCACTATAAGAATCATGAATTAACATTACATAAGAACAAGAATATAAAGAAGTATCATCTTGTATAGGTTGGACTTTACTTTCAATTACAAATTCATTATCTACAAGTTGTTGTAATCCAAACTTTAGTGACCATTGGACCGTCTCACTATCATATGAAGCGATATCATAAAGGAATACCGACTCATCATAGTAAGAATTATAGCCTGAATTAAAATTAGAAATTGTGAAAGAACATTTCGCATTGTTTGCAGTTGACACCGCTACATTATTTTCTTGTGTTTGTGCTTTCTTATTATCTAAAACGTTGCTTGAAGTATTAACAACAGTCAGTGAAAAGAACGCACCTAGTGTACAAAGTACACCTATTACTTTTTTTGCTTTCATATAATTTTTCCTTTGCCTTTGCGTACCATAATATTAGCACATAATATTGCCTACGTATAGAGGGATTTTTTTGTTTTTGAGGCGCTCAAAATCAACATATGCAAAAAGGGTAAAAAACGGCTAAATAAAGGCACTTTTTAAATATAAATTTTTTTATTGAAAATATATGAAATCATCACATAGTACAATGAATCAAAACTCTTTTCTTCTTTTTATTAATAATGTTATCTCACTTTTTAATTTAAAAATTACTAAAGTCAAATATAAACAAGAATATGATTTCCTATCCTTTTCTATTTTATTTTAAAGTCATTTCTTCACCAAAACTATAAATCTTTTGCCTCTTATTCTGAAAATGTATACAGGACAATTTGTCATATTTATTAGATCAAGTATAAATCAAACAATTTTAAAAGTACGCATGGATATAGTTTATAAAAAAATAAATAACATACATTTTGTAGTGGAACGATAACGACCAAACCAAATAAAAAAGGCGATACTTCTTATTGTATCACCTAACAAATTCTATTGGTGGACCGTACCAGGATCGAACTGGCGACCTATTCGTTGCGAACGAATCGCTCTCCCATCTGAGCTAACAGCCCGTGTATATAAATATTAAACCAAATAAAAACATTTTTAAAGAAAAAGTGCTCTATATTCGATATATAGAGCAGCATTTTCTACTTATAATATTTTTTTAGAATTTCACTTTTTCTATCGTAAAATTCCTCTTCACTAATTTGTTTTGCTTCCAATTTTTTATTTAAAGCTTCTAATTCTTCTTGAAATGATTCATAAGTCATTTCTTTTTCTTCATATTGTGCATCAATTACATTAGACTCATCAATTTGATTTTCTTCACTATTTGGTTGATTTACATCATTATTTTGATAGAAGTAATTATTCATGCCATTTGGAAACATTTTATTAATTTCGCCTGAATCAATTAATGCATTCATCTTTATAATATTGTATCCATTCCAAGCAAGAATCATAGTAAGTAAGCTACCAAACACAGATAATAAGCAACATACTTTAATAATGCTCAAATGATTATATAAAACTTTTTCTTGTTTTATTAATGCAACAATCAAAAAACCGATACCTGAAATAATAGCAATTACACTTAATATGATAAGTGTAATAATATAACCGGATGATTCTTCCTCGCCAAACAAAGCTATATATAGAAGATTTATTAATGCAGAAATAAAACCAAATATAGATGCAGCAATAAACATGCCTTTGTATTTCTTTTTAATAATCATCATAATATTACTCCGTTCTTAACGCGATAACTGGATCTTTCTTTGCAGCGGATGAAGCTGGAATTAATCCTGAAATCAATGTTAACAGTATAGAAACAATAATCATAATAATCGCACTTGATACTGGTAAGGAAGCAATTGTATAAATACCAGTTAATGAACCTACTATCAAATTAATAATTCCTGATATACCATAAGTAATAGCAATACCTAAGATACCGCTACAAAGACCGATAATAAACGTTTCGGCATTAAATAGATGCTTAACATCCTTCTTTCTACCACCTAAAGAACGAATTACGCCGATTTCTTTAATTCTTTCAACAACAGAGACATAAGTGATAATACCAATCATTACAGTAGAAACCACTAATGATATCGCGGTAAATGCCACTAAAGCATAGGTGATAATATCGATCATAGAACCAATCATATTGATTACTACTTCTAAGTTATCAGTATAGGTAATATCGTTTCTTGATTGTTGAGTAATTACTCTTCCATCACTTAAAGTGATATCACCTTCTTGATTCCATTTATCCAAATATGATGTAACTTTATCTTTAATCTTAAAATCAACTGGATAAACCGAGATATTACTAGGTACGTTACATCCGCCAAGTTCTCTACGAGTAATTGTATGTGGATTGGTAATTGGTAGCCCCATGCTGCCAAGCATATCAAGCATTGTTGAAGAACTTCCAACAAATCCTATCTCATCTTCAACTTTTTCTAGCTCGACTTTTCCTTGTGTTCCACCCTTTACATAATAGTAATCATATTTATAGGTGATTCCAATAGGTACTTCTACTTCCATACCACCAACAGTAGTTGTTGCCCACATTGATGAATATCCAGTTTTTTCTTGATAATTTTCTTTATCTTTATTTCTTTCATTAATTTCATCAATTCTCTTAACAATGCGAGATTCGTTAGCGTCTTCGCGAACATATTCAGTCAATGCTTCTGTATAATAGAATCCTGATTGTAAGCAACCATACATAACATCTTTTTTAGGTCTTAAAATTGCGGTTACTTCTAATTCTATCGCTTCGCTATCATCCAATTCGTCAGCATATGCTGTGTAAGTAAATGGATTAGTATCTGAATATGGATTTAGTTCAGAATATACATTTTCTTTATATATTGCATCATTAGGATAATAAGTAAATTTTTTATTTAATAATTCATCATAAGAGAAAGAAGTTTTATCTAAATCCTTGTTATATTTTTCATCATCAGTTTCTTTCCAACAGATATTTAGGAATTCATCTTCTGTGTAATAGCCTAGTTCTGCAAGCAATACATCTTGTAACTTAGTCTCATTAGAAACAACAATCATTATTTCATTCTTTTCTTTAGCGATATGTGATTTTTCTTCGGAAGAAATAATATCATATTGTTGAAGAATATATTCTTCATTAGATGTTGCTTGAGCAAATGGAGTTGCTAAAGAAGTAATATATGTAGCAAAATCAGCGTATTGAGTCTTTTCTAATACAGAAGTATACGTTTGTTTTAATACAGAAATAGAAGGATTGTAATTAGTTTCATTGTTTCCCTTTTCCACTTGGAAATCAGTATAGATATTATTTGTTAAATCAATACCATAATCTAATAATATATCAGCACGATACTCTTCTGGCATTTCCATAATAAAATCAACATAATCTTTGGTAATTTCGTTAGTGACCATAATACTATCTTTCGCATTGCTCATATTGACTATGTATGCCACTAAAGACTCAACATTGACATATCCGTCTTTGGTATTTTCTTTAACAGCTTGATTCTTTTGAGCTTGTGTCATTGATGAAACCATTTTGCTTAAATCATAACCTTGCTCAGAAATTTGTACTGGATTTCCTGAAAGCATATCATCTTGCATGCTAGTGATATATCCTTTAACACCGGAAGATACTGATAATACAGTAGAAACACCAATAATACCAATAGAACCAGCAAGACATACCATTAATGTTCTCTTAAATTTTGAAATAAGGTTACGTCCTGAAAGTTTTAATGCTTGCATGAATGACATTTTAGCTTTTTCTTTTTTTATCATTCCTTCTTTATTTGTTTCTTCTTGAATTTTGCGGCATTCTTCAATTTCTTTTTCTTCATCGAAAGGATTAGAATCATCTGTTACTAAGCCATCAACCAAGCGAATAATTCTTGTTGAATATTTCTCAGCAAGTTCAGGATTATGGGTAACCATAATAACCAATCTTTCTTTTGCAATTTCTTGAATCAATTCCATAATTTGTACGGAAGTTACTGTATCAAGAGCGCCAGTTGGTTCATCAGCTAGAAGAATTTCTGGATCGTTTACTAAAGCACGTGCAATAGCAACCCTTTGACATTGACCACCTGATAATTGATTTGGTTTTTTATTGTATTGATCAGATAATCCTACCTTATCAAGCATCTTCTTAGCTTTAGCAATTCTTTCTTCTTTTCCCATGCCGGAAATTGTTAATGCTAATTCAACATTTTCCAAAATAGTTTGGTGAGGAATTAAATTGTAGCTTTGAAAAATAAATCCAACACGATGGTTTCTATAAACATCCCAATCTTTATCTTTAAAATTTTTGGTGCTGATGCCATTGATGAATAAATCTCCATCAGTGTAATGATCAAGTCCACCAATAATATTAAGAGTTGTCGTTTTGCCACATCCAGATGGGCCAAGAATAGATACAAATTCATTAGCTCTAAAAGAAAGAGATATTCCTTTTAATGCTTGTACTTTGGTATCTGCAACTAAGTATTCTTTCGTAATATTTTTTAATCTTAACATAGAGATTTACCTCCTTTATCGTAAAAAATATACAATACAAAAATTGTTAAATCAAGAGTTTTCGTAAAAGAAAAGATAAATATATTTATCTTTTACCTAATTTTTATACAAAAGAAGAAAAATAAATCGATTTTTGATAGAAAAATATTTGATTTTTTCATAATAGATAATTATATATTTTTCCCTATTTCGAAAATAAAAACCATCATTATTTTATCGATAAACATATATGTTCTTTTATTTTGAAAATGGTTTTTGTTTTATTTAGATTATACTTTATAGTATAATATGTAAAAATATGGGAGGTATTTTATGAAGATTGAACTACATGGAATAAATAATACATACCCGCTAATTTGTGAAAGAGGACTTCTATCTAGTTGTTCTTCTTATTTTGATAAATATAAAAAAGTATTAATTGTCACTGATGAAAATATACCTTCTTCCTATTATCAAGATATTCTCGATAATGTTGATGAAAGTTATGTTTACGTTCTTTCTCCTGGAGAAAAATCTAAATCTTTTGAAAACTATTTAAAAATTCAATCATATCTTGTCGAGCATTCTTTTTCACGTAAAGATGTGATTGTTTCCTGTGGAGGAGGAGTAGTTTCTGACTTAACCGGATTTGTTGCCTCCACCTATAAACGTGGCATTAAATGGATTTCAATTCCTACTTCTGCCCTCAGCATGATCGATGCATCCGTAGGAGGAAAAACCGCGGTCGACTTTGATTCAATAAAAAACGTAATCGGCACTTTTTATTCTCCTGATTTATTGCTTCTTGATATGGATACATTGAAATCCCTTCCTCAAAGAGAATTAACAAACGGATTGTTCGAGGCATTAAAAATGGGCTTTATAATGGATCAATCAATCTTGGAATTGATGGAAGATCCTTTCCATAATCTTGAAGAAATAATTGTCAAATCAATCATTGCTAAAGATGAAGTAGTCGCTATCGATCCTAAGGAAGAAAACTTAAGAAGAATCCTTAATTTTGGTCACACTATCGGTCATGCTTTAGAAAGTCATTTCGCATTAGGGGAAACACTAAAACATGGTGAAGCAGTTGGATATGGAATGAGATTTGTTATTGACAAATCATTAAAAAATCTTCTCAACCATTATTCAGAAAAATTAAATTTACCACCTATAAACATTTCAAAAGACGACATTGATTCATTGATGAAATATATTAAAAATGACAAGAAAGCTTCAGATAAAGGAATTTCATTTGTTTTTGTTAATTCTTCTTATCAAACAAATATTAAATCTTTAAATGAAGAAGAAATAAAACTTCTCATCGCTAAGGAGGTGGAATCATGGCATCAATAATAGGAAATACAATAAAATTATCTATTTTTGGTGAATCGCACGGAGAATGCGTTGGTTCAACATTATTCTTACAAGTACCAGGAATAAAAATCGATTACGCCTTTATTAAGAATCAAATGTTAAAAAGAAAATCAGATGGAAAATTAACCACCCCACGCATTGAAGATGATGAAGTGGAAATCATATCTGGAGTATTTAACGGATATACAAATGGTAATCCTATCACCTTAATCGTAAGAAATAAAAATACCCATTCTTCTGATTACGAACCAAATATTTTACGACCTTCTACGGCTGACTATACTCAAAAAATTAAACAAATGGGATTTGAAGATTATCGTGGTTCAGGTTTTGCTTCAGCCCGATTAACCGCTGCTTTAGTGGCTGCAGGAGGAATTATCCTACCTATACTTAAAGAAAAAGGTATCACAATTGAATCGCGCATTATCTCAATACATGGTAAAACTGGACAAGATATGGTGGAAGAAGTCAAAAAAGCCAAAGAGGAAGAAGATTCAGTAGGTGGAATAATTGAAACAACTATCAAAGGCCTTGAACCAGGAATTGGTGAGCCTTATTTCGATTCCCTCGAATCAGATATATCAAAAGCTGTATTTTCTATACCTGCTGTTAAAGGTATAGAATTTGGTTTAGGATTTAACTTCGCCACTAAAAAAGGAAGCGAGGTTAATGACTCCTTTGAAATAAAAGAAGGAAAAGTTCGAACAACATCTAATAATTCAGGTGGAATTCAAGGTGGAATTTCTAATGGAGAAGATATTGTTTTTAGAACTGTATTTAAACCTACTCCATCAATTGGCAAAACACAAAGAACTGTCAATCTTGAGAAACAAACAAATATTGACTATAATCTTCATGGTAGGCATGACCCTTGCGTTTTATTAAGAGCAGGTGTTATCATTGATTCACTAGTGGGATTTGTTATCCTAGATGAGTTATGCACACGCTACGGATATTTATATATGAAAGGAAGTAAATAAAATGATTTTCGGATTAATTGGAGCAAATGTAACTAAAAGCTATTCTCGTATAATTCATGATTTGTTGTCATCTCACCCTTACGAATTAGTTTCTTTAAAGGAAGAAGAACTTGGAACGTTCTTTAAGAATAAAGATTTTGTAGGAATAAATGTGACGATGCCTTACAAAGAAAAAGTGATGAAATATTTATCAGAAATCGATCCAAATGCTAAAGCAATCGGATGTGTTAATACTATAGTAAACACTAAGGATAGAGGTTTAATAGGCTACAATACTGACTACGATGGATTTTTATATTGTGTAAAAAAAGAAAAAGTACATATCAAAGGAAAAGTTATTGTCATTCTTGGAACAGGAGCAACAAGTAAAACTGTCACTAAAGCTTGTAAGGATTTAGGAGCAAAAGAAATTATTTATTGTTCTGCTCATTATAAGGAACATGAAGGAACAATTTCTGTCGATGATTTATATAATCTAAAGAAGGTTGATGTACTCATCAATACAACACCATGTGGAATGGCCCCTAATGTTGACGATACAATGGTCCAACTTTCTCATATGAAATCATTAAAGAAATTAAAAGCAGTTATTGATTGGGTATACGATCCTATCAATACTAAATTACTTGCAACCGCAAAACTACATCGCATAAAAACAATATGTGGATTAGAATTATTATCAGCACAAGCATTCTATTCTTCACAATATTTTGTCCAAAGAAAATATAACGAAGTATTAATCGATGAAATCTAT